>NZ_JANSIY010000043.1:0-20159 GCF_047462295.1 Synechococcus sp. H60.3
GGCAGAAGAAGAGACAAAAGCTCTGCTGCCAAGCGGGTGAGGAAACCCCACCCGCCTACGCGGTGGGGTAGTTCATTGCCTGAGCAAAAGCATCCAGAGTCGCATCCAGCTTGGCGGCTTGCGACACAGACACCTTGAGCTTGCAGGAGATAGTCAGGACTTGAGTCCTGTCACAGTTATCCGTCGTCCGCATTCCTCCCGGCCCTGACCGGCCCCCCTCCCCCCGTATACGGGGGTACAGGGCGGGGCTCCTGCGGTTTCTAGCTGACCAGAGGACAAGGAAATCCAAAGGGGGAGACCAGGGATCAGACCCGAGGTTTCCCCCGAGCGGCCTCCGCTAGACTGAGTAACAGGTAACTTCAGCCACACCCTCGTTGTCCCTTGCGTACTGGGAGCTCTCCGTGTCCAAGTTCCTCCTAATCGGTTCTACCGAACCTTTCAGCGGCAAGTCAGCGGCTGTCTTGGGTTTGGCCAAGCATCTGCAGCAACAAGGAGTGAAAATTACTTATGGGAAGCCGCTCGGATCTTGCGCCCGGGAGAATGGATCCCCGGAAGGGATGGATCCGGATATGCGCTTTGTAGCGGATACGCTGCGGCTGACCCAGATGCCCCCCATGCTTTTCCAGCTCGACGAAGACGCTTTGCTGACCCATATCCAGCAGTCTCTGGGGGAGCCAGATCCCGTGTGCTCTGTCGCCCCTTTGCGGGAGTTTGCCGAGGGATCCGCTGCAGATTTGATCCTGCTAGAGGGCCCAGCCGATCTCTATGAGGGAGAGCTGTTCGGCCTCTCCTTGGCCAAAATGGCCCAAGCCCTGGAGGCGTCGGTGCTGCTGATCAGCCGCTACCACTCTCCCTCAGCCGTCGATTCCCTCCTCTTTGCCCATCGCCAACTGGGATCCCATTTGGCTGGCGTGCTGCTCAACGATGTGCCGCCCGACCAGATGGAGCCGGCAAAGACCATCGTTCGACCCTTCCTGGAGGGGCAACGGATCCCGGTTTTGGGCATTTTGCCCTCCCACCGCATTTTGCGCAGCATCAGCGTCGGCGAGCTGGCGCGGCAACTGGAGGCGGAGGTGCTCTGCTGCCCGGATCGGATGGACTTAATGGTTGAAAACATTGCCGTAGGAGCAATGAACGTCAACTCCGCCTTAAAGTACTTCCGCAAGCTGGAGCACAAGGCGGTAATCACCGGCGGCGATCGCACCGATATTCAACTGGCCGCCCTGGAAACTTCCACCCTCTGCCTCATCTTGACGGGCAAGCTGCCTCTGGATCCCCGCATCCGGGCGCGGGCCGAAGAGTTGGAAGTACCGATCCTCTCCGTGGATCTGGATACCTTCACCACTATCAATCGCATCGAGCGGGTTTTCGGCCAGATCCGCCTGCACGAGGAGGTCAAAGTCCGCTGCATCCAGGAGTTAATGTCAGCGAATTTTGACTTTTCCCGCCTTTATACCCATCTGGGCCTGACACAACCCCTAGTGTCAGCGGCAGGCGCATAAAAAAGATGGCTGGATCTTCTCTACATCTAGCGCTTAGTAAGGCATCTGTTCAGAGAAAAAACACTATTGGTGACCAAGAAGGAATAGAGTTTCTCTACCGTCCTGATTTCTAGTGTCTGGCGCTTTCTCACATTTGCAAGGATTTCTGCAAGAAAACGCAGAGATCGTTCGCCATTTGCGTCTACCCACCAGCTTCAGGAGATATCATGCAAGTATTCATCACCTCAACACACCACTCCTCCCCCAGCTTTTCTGGGGGTTTTTATTCGCGCTTTTTCGCCAAACAACTCGGCTTCTGATACCTCTACATATGCTGCCGGTAGCGCGAAAGGATACTTTTCCAGGGCTATCCACAATAGCCGACGGCGCTGACACGCCTCCAGAGGATAGAATGCAGTTTCTGGTGTCGGTTAGGGATCCCATCATGGCCAAAAGCTCACACCTGGGCAACCGCCAAGTAGCGCGACGGCTAGCTGATTGCCCCCGTAGTGGCATTTTTACCGACGGAGGATGTTCTCCCAATCCAGGGCCAGGGGGATGGGCGGTGGTGGTGGTTGAGGATGACCAGATTGTGGATGAGTTTTACGGAGGGGATCCCGCCAGCACCAACAACCGCATGGAATTGACCGGTCTCATTCGGGCCTTGCAATACTGCCGCGATACCCAGGACAACTGCATGGACACCATCTACAGCGACTCCCATCTCTGTGTGCAGACCTACAACGATTGGATGGAGCGCTGGGCAGCGCAGGGGTGGCGACGGCGTACGGGGCCGGTGGAAAACCTGGACTTGGTGCAAGAGCTGTATCAACTGAAACGGCAGTGCCCGCAGGTGCGGGTGGCCTGGATCCCGGCCCACCGAGGTCTGCGCTGGAACGAATATGTGGATGAGCTGGTTGCCCGCGCCCGACCCAAGTAACTAATTTCTACAGAATTTCGGCGGGCGGGCCTGGGATCACAGACAGCCTTCGAGTTCATCGCTTATGCTCAAGAGGACGGCTCGTTGCAGGTGTGGTATGCAGGCCCAACTTTATCGTCGCCCTCGTCCGTTCTCCCTGACATTGATGGCGGTGGGGGGCTCTTGGCTTTTGGGCTCCTGCCAGCTTAGGGCACCCCAGGTGCAGTTGCCCGGCGATGTTCTGCCGGAGACGGCGCTGGTTCCCCAATCGGCACCCCTAGTGTTGGCCTTTTCCACCAAACCAGAAGAGGCGCTGCGTACCCACCCTGACCTTTTGGCCCGTTGGGAGAGCTGGACGGCAGAAGCTTGGGCCAGCACCGGCCAGGAGTTCTCCCGCGAGGAGATCCAGACCTGGGCCGGGGATCAATTCACGCTGGCGGTGGTGATCCCCAACCTGGTGCCGGGGGCTGCGGAACCGATGCCTGGGATCCTCTTTGGAGCCAGCACCCGCAACGCCGATCTGTCCAGGCAATTCCTGGCCCAAGTGCGGCAACAGGCAGAGGCGGAAGGGGCCAACTTCGAGCAGCGCCAGGAGCAAGGGGTGACTCTCTACGTGCAAACCAATGGGGAGCCGGGCGAACGGTGGGTGACGGCCGAGTTTGGCAGCCGTTTCGTGGCCCTGGCCAACGATCCCAAGGTGATGGAGCAGGCAATTGCTGTCTATCGCGGCCAGGCGGAGCCCATTAGCCGCGCCGAAGGCTTCCGCACTGCCGTGGGCGATCTCTACCAGAAGCCGGGCACCTTGGCTTTTGCCTACTTCAACTTCCAGGCTTTGCAGGAGGATCCCGAGTCTTTCCGAGATTGGACGCGGGACTGGGATCCGGTGGAGCTGGGATCCCTGCAGCCGCTGCGCTCTTTGGCTATGGCTGCCCACTGGCGGGAGCAGGGCCTGCAGACGCGCCTACTCACCCAACTGGATCCCCAAACCCCGCTGCTGGGCAAGTGGCAGACTGCCCGGGGCGAGCTGATCCAGCGGTTGCCCGGCAATGCCCTGCTGGTAGTCACCACCCAGCAGGTTGCCCAACGCTGGCAGGCGGTTGTGTCGGAGCTGGAAGAGGATCCCCAGGCCAAAGAGTCCCTGGATGAACTGCGGGCCGAGTTCCGCACCAACACCCGCCTGGATCTGGATCGAGACCTGATGGCTTGGCTGGATGGGGAGATGGCCTTGCTGGTGGCGCCCGATGCCCAGGCCCACCCCCTCTTGCAAGGCATGGGGGCGGCTTTGATCATCGAGAGCAGCCAAAAAGACAAAGCCAACGCGGCCCTGGCCCAGTTGGATCGGCTGGCTCAGGAGTCGGGCGCGCGAGTAACGGAAGCCGATGGCCAGGTAACCTGGGCGGATCCCTTGTTTAACCGTCCGCTTCTAACCCGTGCCTGGGAAGGCAACTACCTGATGGTTACCACCAGCACGGCGGCGCTGCAAAGCCTTGCCCAGCGCCAGGGCCATCTGCTTCCTCAAACCGAGCCGCTGAAAACCCTCTACAACCAGTTGCCCAAGCCCAACTACGGCTACTTTTTGCTGAATTGGCGAGGCCTCCGCACGGTGCTGGAAGCCGCCTTGCCGGGTGGGCTGGCCAACGTAGAGCCGGAAGCCCGTGAGCTGCTGACCCGCATCGATGGGATAGGGATCACCAGCTACCCCGCCGGGGAGCATGCTTTTGGGCTGGAGCTGCTGGTTACCGTGCCGCCCCAGCCACAGCCGTAAGCTCCTTCTCCCCTCTCCCAGAGGGAGAGGGGGGGGTGAGGGCTACAACCGGATCAGGCCGTAGGTGAGGGCATAGCGCACCAGCTCGGTGCGGCTGCTGGTGCCCGTCTTGTTGAGGAGGCGGGTGACGTATTTTTCCACGTTGCGCACGCTGGTTTGCAGTTGTTTGGCAATTTCTTTGTTCATCAGACCTTCTGCTACCTTCTCCAACACCTGCTGTTCCCGCGGCGTCAGCTCCACCTTAATCGGTGGGGGTAAAGGAGTTGAGGTGGGGGGCTGAGAGGGACTGGTCGGGGGGAGAGTTCGCTCCGACAGCAGGGCGCGAATCGAGGCCAGCTCGCGGGCCACCACCTCCGAAGGGCTGGCCGCGCGCGAGCGCTCAATGAGATTGGAGACGATGGCCACCAGCTCCTCCGGATCGAAGGGCTTGGGCAAATAGGCATCGACGCCGGCCCGGTAGCCCTGGATGCGGTCGGCAGTCATGCCTTTGGCGGTGAGGAACACCACCGGCAGATGGCTGTAGGGCTCGAGTTTTCGCAATTGCGCCAAAAATTGGTAGCCGTCCATGCCCGGCATCATGATGTCGGAGATAATTAGCTGGGGCTGGGCCGTGCTGAGCAGTTGCAGAGCCTGCTGGGCATTGGCAGCCGGGATCACCTCAAAGCCGCTGTCTTCTAGGTAGGCTTGCACTGCTTCCCGCAAGCCTGGCTCGTCATCTACCAACAAAATGCGGGCCCGTGCCGAGGCAGGTTCCAATTTGGCTTGAGCGGAGGGGGCCATTGGGCAGCTCCTGGATAGCTTCAAGATTTTGGCTGGGAGAAACATCCCTGCTCACATTTTCAAGCCCTACTGGGCCGTGGGCAATCTGAGGCGGAAGCAGGAGCCCTGGGGGGAGCTTTCCACCTGGAGATCTCCTCCCATTTGGGTGGCTAAGTCGCGGCTAATGGCCAACCCCAGCCCCTGCCCAGGCTTGGTGAGATCAGCGCGAAAAAACGGATCGAAGATCCGCTCCAGGTTCTCGGGATGGATGCCGGGGCCGTTATCACAGACGGCGATCCACACCTCTTGGCGAGAGGAGGCGCTTGAGCCTCTTGCTTCCTCGGTGAGCTTGACCTCCACCCTGAGCTGGATGTCGCCGGGGGGCGGGGTGTACTTGCAGGCGTTGTCGATTAAGTTATCCAACACCTGGCGCAGGGCGCGGGGATCCGCCTGTACCGGCGGCAGGGAAGGGGGAAGAACGGCCTGAAAGCGATGTCCCTGTGCTTCCGCCAGAGCCTGATAGATGGGGATCCACTCCCGGAGCAGGTCGGCCAAGGCAAGTGGCCGCAGGTGGAGAGGGGCTGGGATCCCGTCCAAGCGCTCGAGCTCCGCCAGCAGATCCTGCAGATGCCTGCACTCTTGCTCAATGCTGAGGCCAATCCAATGGTTGCGATCGTCGGGGGGCAGACGCTTTTGCAACAACTTGGCCAACGTGCTCAGGGCAGTTAGAGGATTGCGCATCTCGTGGAGCAAGGTGGAGAGCTGCTGGGCAGATAGGGTGATCCCCCCGCCAGGCCTGGGATCCCCGCCCCCACAGACGGGCTCAGGCTCTGGGTGAGGTTCGGCAACTTTTTTCGCTCTCGGCATGGATCCCCTCTCTCAACTCTCCTGGAGCAAGCAAATCGATCCTAGCCCCATCCTCCCTGGGATTTGCCACTTCAGACCGGCTCCAGGCCGGCGGACTAGAGCTGGCGAGGTAGGTAGATGTTGAGGATTTCCCCCCGATGGGCGCGGTGGCGCACAGTGAGGTAGCCCCCCAAGGCGCGGAACAGGGTTTGGGTAACTGCCAGGCTGAGGCTAACGGCGCCTGTATCTGGCTGTACCACCAACAACTGCCCAATTGCTTGCGGCGATTTGGGCTCTGGAGCAGCAGCGGTGCTGCTCCCTTCTGGGGTGTCCACTTGAAATTGCAGTTTGACCAGTTCGCCAGCGCTAACCAATTGGGCGCGAATGTGGCTGCCGGCAGGGGTGCTGCGGGCAAGACGGTCGATCATCCCGAACAGCACCGCCTCCAGCGCCTTGGGATCGCTAACTACATCGGGCAGCTCATCAGGGATCTCCAGCTCCAGGTGGGATCCCCGCCGTTCCACCTGTTCCTGCCAGCGGGGCAGGTTTTGCCGCACCAAGTCCACCAGCGCAATCGGCTCCAGTTGCAACCGACGTCCCTCGCCTGGCGTGGCAGCGGACATGACCGTTTCTGTGGCCTGGAAAAACAGACCGAAACGGTTGATCTGCTCAGTACACTCGCGGTCGATCTTCTCCACGTATTCCCGCACCCGCGGTGGCAGGTCGCGCCGCTTCAGGATGAGGCTGACCAAGGTGCGGATGGTGCTGAGGGGCGTCTGGATCTCGTGGATGAGAGCCCGCAACAACTCCGCCTCCGAGAGGCTGCTGACTTGCTCTGGCTCGGCTTGGGGAGCGGAGGAGCGGCCGTGGGCGGGAGGCGCAGGCGCTGGCGAGGAAGCGGAAGATGAAGAAGCCGGGATCTGCCTTGCTGCTGGTGGCGGTGGAGGCGCAGGGGCAGCCTCCTGTTCTGCCCTGGCAGGGGGCAGGCAGGCGGGCGGGGATCCAAACTCGGCCAGGTTACCCAGCAGAAGGAAGCTGCTGAAGCGGGCCAACACCCGTACATGCGGCTTCATCAGGGGATAGCGGCGAGCCAACTCCTGCCAAGCGGCGAGCCGGTCTGGCCTGCCCTGTTGAACCCGTTGCTCCAGGCTCTGCCAGGCTCGTCGGATCACCTCCGGCTCGAAAGATACCATCATCCCCCTTTGCCGGGTGTGGGGATGGTAACCCTGGGCGGCTACTGCCGAAAAAACAGGGGTGAGCAGCAACAGAAAAGGCTCCTCCACCAGTGGATCCCGCGGCAGCAGAGGGATCACCGTCTGCCCAGGGGTGAGGATTGACTCAGGGGAAAAATCCGGGCTGAACAACCAGGGAGTTTCCCGTGCCGGCTCCCAAGAACGGCGGGGAGGATGCAGCGCATCCATGGGCAGGGGCAGTTGGGGCAAGGGATCCCGCACCACCCAAGGGGGCCACCAGGAGACTGGCCCCCCGATCACCACTCCAAACTGTCCCACCTCTTGCCATAGCTGGAGCAGGGCTGCCACCGTCTGCTGCCAAGAGCGCTCCCCCGCCCCCGGCAACCATTCTGGCAAGGGTAGAGCAGCCCACAAGGCTTCCATCAAGGACAGAAATCGGCGGCTGTTCACGGATCCCTTTGATCCCACCCTTCCCCTGTAGGCTAGCGGTTGTGGTGCTCCCAGGACAGCGGAAAACCTCACCTTCTCCAGGGCGGATCCCCGCCTTGCTCACCCAATCCGTCCATCCGGCAGGGTTGCCCCGCGCAGGTTGGCTCCCACGAGGTTGGCCGTGCTGAGGTCGGCGCGGGTGAGGATGGCCCCGCGGAGATCGGCATTTTCCAGGTTGGTGCGGCCCAGATAGGCATCCACCAGGCTCGCTGATCTCAGATCGGCCCCGGCTAGGTTGGCCCGACTCAGATCCGTCCGCGCCAGCTTGGCCGAGCGCAGGCAGGCGGCGGAAAGATCTGCTCCCGCCAGATCCGCCTCGCTGAGGTTGGCCTCCGTCAAGTTGACCTGGCTGAGCATAGCTTCCTTCAAATTGGCCCGCCCCATCTGCACCCCCTGTAGGTCTGCGCCCAAAAAGGAAGCCCTTCTCAGGTCGGCGTTGCTGAGGATGGCCCCGCGCAAACAGGCTCGCTGCAGGTTGGCTCCCTGTAAGTGGGCTCCAATTAAACTGGCCTCTTTGAGATTGGCCCCGCTCAGGTCAGCTCGCGTCAAATCTGCTCCCGCCAGGTTGGCCCCGCTCAGGTCGGCGCGGCTGAGATTGGCGTTGCGCAACACCGCTCCCCGACGGCTCTCGAATCGCAAGTTGGCCCCCCGCAGGCAAGCCCCCCCCAAGTTGGCACTGGTGAGGTTAGCCCAGCGCAGATCCGCATCCAGCAGATTGGCATCCAGCAGCAGGGCCAGGGTCAGGTTGGCCCCATGCAAATCTGCCCCCTGCAAAGTGGCGCCGTGCAACTGGGCATCTCTGAGATCCGCCTCGCTCAAGTCCGCCTGGCTGAGGTTGGCCCCCCCAAGGTTAGCTCCAACGAGGTTGGCCTTCTGCAGCTTGGCCCGCCCCAGAAAAGCAAAGATCAAATTGGCGCTGTGCAGGTCGGCTTGTGAGAGATCCACCCCGATTAAATCGGCCCGGCTTAGATCCAGGGCGGCTAGGTTTTCGCCCGCAAAGTTAGTGCGTCCTGCCCGGTAGAGGCGGAGCAGCTCCTTGGCATCCATAGGCAGAGAGGGGGGATCTGAACTGGTGGACATTCTAGAAGAAAATCACGATGTTTCCCTACCGCTCTGCGCCGCCCTCACCCCAGCCCCTCTCCTTTTGGGAGAGGGGAGTTAGAGCGGCGCATTGGCGACAGGGTATGGAATCCGAAGCCGATGGCTATGAGTGCTAGACGGGATCCCCAACAGGGGGTTTGGCCCTCAAACCAGCCCGAACAGACGGCGCTCTGCCTCTTCCATACGTTCCAACAGAGCCGCAAATTTCGTAGAGATCTCCTCCACTTCCTGCAAAAAGGTGCGCAACGTCTGGTACTTGAAAACCAAGGCTTCTTCTAGGGGACGGCTCTGGAACTGTTCGTCCAATGCCTGGCCCAGCTCGCTCAGGGCATTTTCAATGGCGGTTTTGATCGCGCCAATGCTGCGCCGCACCAAGCGCATCACTTCCTGCTCCAACTGGGGCTTTTGGCGGGCCAGCTCGCTGGTGGCCAGCACCTGCCGCAGAGCGGCATAGGGATCCCCCACCTGAAGCGGCATCTCGGCCATCTCTCCTGGCTGTCCCCCACTGCCAGCGGGCCGCAGCAAACTCCACTCCGATTGCTCCAGCTTACTCAGGATCCCTCTGAACAGGGCAGCGGATCCCTCTACGTCTTTCAGAAGGCCGCGCAGCACCTGGTGTTTGAGGCTCAGGTATTGGGCCGGAGCCTCGTCCTGCAGCCCCTCATCCAGGGCGTTGCCCAACTCGCTCAGGGTGTTCTCGATGGTGGCCATCAGGGATCCAGCGCTACGATGCAGCAGTTGGCGGCAGGGTTCTGGAAGCTCTGGCGCCAGGACGGCAGGGGCAGAAAAAGCAGGGGGCTCGGCTATTGCTTTCCCATCGTTCGGAATTTCGGACTCCAGCCAGGTGATGTGACTGGACTCCGTCCCGCCGGTGCCGACGGCATTTTCCCCATTGAGCCAATCGAGATCGGCGGCACAGCTCTCGGCAGCTAACCCCCCACCAGCCATCGTTTCTTGGGACACGTAAACGTAGAGGGGCTGCAGCATCTGCAGCACGGCGTTAGCTGCTTGGCTATCCTGCTCCGGTTCCTGGAGCTGCTGCACCGCCTGTTGCAGCCGCGCTTCCAGCTCCTGCGGGGAGTTGCAGGCGTCGTAAAGGGCTCTGAGCAGCTCGTCGAGACTGTAGCGCCGTAGGGCCGCCAACCCTTGCACAGTGGGCTCTAGCTTGTGGTGCAAAGCTGTGAACAAAACCAGCTTGGCCCGCAAGGGACTTGTCTGCTGCATCACCCCTGCCCGCAACTCGAACGGGTCGTAGTCTTGCTTGTGCAGTTGTAGGCCACCGTATCCCAGAGGTAAGCTGGGCGCAGGCGCCACCCAAGCGGGCAGATCTCCGACTGAAGCAGTCAGAGGGCTGCCGGGCTCCGATTGAGACTGTTGGTAGAGGGGCTGGAGCTTGCTCAGGAGCATTTTGGCGACGCGGGCGTATTCAGCCTTCTTGTTGATCTGGTTGATGGCGTTGCGAAAACACTGGCCCAGAGCCTCAAGCGTGGCGTGCTCTCGGCAGAGCTGCTCCAACAGCGCCTTCAATTCCTCCTCGTTCAGCTTGCTGGCATTGCTTTCCCAACTGCGGGTGCAGGTGAAGTAAACCAACTTTTTCACCCGGTCTGCGTACCCGTCCCGCTGCACTTCTTGCACGACAAGGCGAAGGGGATCCGAGACTGCCATAGGGAGCTGCCCAGCGGAGGTGCGTGTATCTAAAACTACTAGGAAGGCTCCTCTGAGGCCCTTCACGATGGCTTTTCTGAAAAGCATGGCCTGCGAGGTACTACCATCATGAGGCAAGCGGCTGGGGCGATCAACCGCTGCCAAAAACCCGGCCGTCGGCAACAGCTCCCAAGAAAAGCTATGTCCAGATTCAACCGTTCTGCTGGCCGAGCTCGGGATCGGACAGGGTCTGGCGGCCCTGCTTTCGAGAAGAGGGTCGATGCCGCGGGAGAAGACCTCGGCTGCTCTTTTCCCCGTAATGCTTGGAGAAGATAGGGTAGGCGTCCTGGCGAGGGGGGGCGGAATCCATCGATTGCGCCTCCTGAAGTTCGTGTAAAAGCTGTAAGTAGAACGCTCGCCGCTCCCAGTCCAGCTCCCGCAGCCCACAGCCCGGCTCCCGATCGTGCAAGCAATCGCGAAACTGACAGGTGCCCAGCCGCTCCCTGACTTCGGGAAAGCAGCCAGCTAGCTGCAAAGGTGCAACGGGTGGGATCCCTTCGCCGGCATTGAAGCCGGGCGAATCGGCAATCCAACCGCCCTCCGGCAAGGGAAACAGCTCTATGTGGCGGGTGGTGTGCCGCCCCTGGCGCAACTTCTCCGATACTGCCTGGGTGGCCAGCCGCGCCTCCGGCAGCAGCCGATTGAGCAAGCTGGATTTGCCCACCCCTGAGGGGCCGGCCACCACCGAAATCTGATCCCGACAGCGGCGGCGCAGCTCGGGGATCCCTGCCTCAGTAAGGGCACTGACCAATAGAGGCTCATACCCCCACCGCTGCAGACGCTGTCGCCAGCTCTCTGCCACCGCCGCCTCTACACAATCGCACTTGTTGAACACCACCTGAACCCGCAGGTGGCTGGCCTCGGCCTGTACCAGCAGACGGCTGAGGGCATTGGGCTCGGGCTCCGGATCCGCTAGAGCCACCACCACCAAGACTTGGGTTATGTTGGCGATGGCCGGTCGAGGCAACTGAGTTCGCCGCGGCAGAATGGCCTCAATTGCCCCCCGCTCCGGCCAGAGAGAGTCGGCAACCGGCGGCAAGCTAACCTCCACCCAGTCCCCCACCATCACCTGCTGCCCCATCTTTTTCAGCTTGGCCCGAGCAGTGCAGAGAAGCTCAGCCGGCATCGGCTTTTGGGCCGGGAAATGCGTCTCGATCTCAGGAAAAAGGGCAGCTAGCTCAGGATCGATGCGCACGCGATAAAAGTTGGCCTGGGCGGCGCGCACCCAGCCGGTGCAGGCGGATCCCTGACCCCCCTCTCCGGCGGCCTGTCCCGCTCCATCCCAGCTCAGGTGGCTCATGCCGAGTCCCCGCGGCGCACCCAGAGGATGTGATGCCCCTCCGGCGCAGCTTGTTGGCCTTCGATGCGATGGCCGGCCATCGCCAAGCTATTGGGCACCTGCTCCAGCGGCTCCCCCGCATCCAGCCACAGCTCCAAAACCTCCCCCGGGGCCATGCGTTCCAGGCGTAGCTTGGCCCGCACGTAGTTAAGCGGGCAAGGGATCCCGCGTTGATCCAGAACCAGCTTCACCTCCTGGGGGGGAATTGCCTCCGCCGTCATTCTTCTTCTCGCTCTCGGTTGCCGGGCATTTGGGCCAGCCCCCGCAACAGCCCGCCCAAGAAACCGTCCCGCTTGTTGATGCGTTCCCCATGCAACTCGGCCAGGCGCAGGAGCAGTTCCCGCTCTTCAGGGCTGATGCGGGTGGGAATCTCCACCACCAGGGTGATTTTGTGGTCGCCCCGCAACATCGGATTGCCAAGGCGAGGTACCCCCTTGCCCTCCAGAGTTAACACCGTACCCGGCTGGGAACCCGCCGGAATGGTCAGCTCCACCTCTTCCTCCAGGCCCGCCTTCGAGTCCACCGTGGGCACTGAGACTTTAGCCCCCAAAATGGCCTGCAAATAGCTCACCCGTACCTCCGAGAGAATGGTAAGGCCATCTCGCTGGAAGTCGGGATCTGGCTCCACAAACAGGTAGACGTAGAGATCTCCCGGTGGGCCACCGCGCCGACCGGCGTCCCCCTCGCCAGAGACCCGCAGACGGGTGCCGCTATCCACACCGGCAGGGATGTTGATGCGCAGCTTCTTGGTGGTCTGAACCAGCCCCTCCCCATTGCAGTTATAGCAGGGCTCTTCCAGCACCTGGCCGGCACCGCCGCAGGTGGGACAGATCGAGACCTGGGTAAAATTGCCAAAGGGCGTGCGGGTGGCCCGCCGCACCTGACCAGCGCCACCACAGGTGGGGCAAACTTTCACATTTGTGCCGGGCTTAGCCCCGCTGCCCCCACAGACCGGGCAGACCTCCAAGTGGCTGATGCGAATTTGCTTTTCGCCCCCAAAGATGGCCTCAAGAAACTCCAATTTTAGGTCAAAGCGCAGGTCATCCCCGCGTACTGGCCCCTGGCGGCTGCGGCTGTAGCCAACTCCCCCTCCCGCAAAGTTGGTGAAGAAGCTCTCGAAAAGGTCAGCGAAGCCACCGATTCCGGCAAAATCCTGGAACCCGCTGGCTGCTGCTGCTCCGCTTAGCCCTGCCTCGCCATAGCGATCGTAGCGAGCCCTCAGCTCGTCATCGGAGAGCACCTCATAGGCGCGGTTGATTTCCTTGAAGCGATCCTCAGCCCCTGGCTCTTTGTTGACGTCAGGGTGATACTTGCGGGCCAGCCGACGATAGGCGCGCTTAATCTCTTCCTTGGAGCTATCACGGCTAACCCCCAAGATTTCGTAGTAGTCACGAGCCATAGAAGCGCTTCAGAGAACAAGGATGGAATGACGCCGGAAACACAGCTTAACGAATGGCCCAGGCAACGCCCCCTGCCCTGCCCCAGAGCTGAACAAAAGCCTTCGCCGAGCATTCTCAGCGGGTGCCATAGATCTCACTCCCCATCTCCAGGAGTACAGCCCGCAGCTCTTCCATTGCGTTCCGTAAAGTTGCTAAGTCTACGTTATCATCTGCCAGCAGCGCCCTCAATGTGCCTGCCGCCTGCGCCCCCCGCTGGAGGCGGATCTCGCTAAGGCGACTGCCGTGCTCCTGCAGGGTCTTCTCGTAGTTGTAGAGCAGGCTGTCCGACTGGTTGCGGGCCTCCACCAACTGCCGCCGGCGCTGATCTTCTTCGGCGTAGGCCTCGGCTTCCCGACGCATCCGCTCGATCTCGCTGCTGCTCAAGCCGCCGTTGTTGGTGATCTTGATGCTCTGCTCGATCCCCGTCCCCTTCTCGCGGGCCGAGACCTTCAGAATGCCGTTGGCATCGATATCAAAGGAGACTTCGATCTGGGGCACCCCCCGGGGAGCTGGCGGGATCCCGGTCAGTTGAAAGCGGCCCAAGGTCTTGTTGTCCTTGGCCATGGCCCGCTCCCCCTGCAAAACGTGAATCTCCACCACGCTCTGGCCGTCGGTGGCCGTAGAGAAGATCTGAGTTTTGCTGGTGGGAATGGTGGTGTTGCGCTCAATGATGCGGGTGAATACCCCGCCCAGGGTCTCCACACCAATGGAGAGGGGAATCACGTCCAGTAGCAGCAGGTCTTTCACTTCTCCGCCCACCACCCCTGCTTGGATGGCCGCGCCAAGGGCTACGGCCTCGTCGGGGTTGACGGAGCGATCCGGGTTTTTTTTGAAGATTTGCCGAATCTTCTCCTGAACAGCGGGAATGCGGGTAGAGCCACCCACCAGCAGCACGCGGTCGATATCCTCAGGGGAGAGGCCGGCATCCCGCAAGGCTTGCTCGGTGGGCTCGACAGTAGCTTCCACCAGATCCCGCACCAACTCCTCAAACTTGGCGCGGGTCAGCTCCACTTCCAGGTGTTTGGGCCCGGAGTCGTCGGCGGTGATAAAGGGCAGGTTGATGAGCGTAACCTGGGTGCTGGACAGCTCAATTTTGGCCTTCTCGGCCGCCTCCCGCATCCGCTGCAAGGCCATGCGATCCCGGGAAAGATCGATCCCTTCCGTCTCCAAAAACTGGCGGTTGAGCCAATCGACAATTCTCTGATCAAAGTCATCGCCGCCCAGATGGTTGTTGCCGGCGGTGGCTTGCACCTCGAACACGCCGCTGCCCAGTTGCAGCACCGAGACGTCGAAGGTGCCGCCACCCAGGTCGAAAACCAAGATACGCAGATCTTGATCTTGTTTGTCCAGCCCGTAGGCCAGGGCGGCCGCCGTCGGTTCGTTGATGATGCGCAATACCTCCAGTCCGGCAATGGTGCCCGCGTCTTTGGTGGCCTGGCGCTGGGCATCGGTAAAGTAGGCGGGAACGGTGATCACGGCCTGGGTCACCGGCTCCCCCAGATAAGCCTCCGCATCGGCCTTCAGCTTTTGCAGAATCATGGCGGAGATCTCCTGGGGTGTGTAGGCGCGATCCTGCACCACCACCTCCACCATGTTGTCCCGGCCGGGGATGACTTTGTAGGGAACTCGCTTCCGTTCTTCTTCGGTTTCGGCAAAGGTGCGGCCGATGAAGCGTTTGATGCTGAAGATGGTATTTTCCGCGTTGGTAACCGCCTGACGCTTGGCCAGTTGACCCACCAGGCGGACATTGTTCTTGGCAAAGCCGACGATGCTGGGGGTGGTGCGCCCTCCTTCGGCATTGGTGATCACCACAGGCTGCCCCCCTTCCAAAACCGCCACACAACTGTTGGTGGTTCCCAGGTCAATCCCGATGACTTTGCCCATACCGCTCTCTCCCCGTGCGTCAAATCCCAACCCAAGACGGATGCCACGGATCTCAACTTATTAAGAGCATTCTGCCCAGAATCCCGCAGAAACCTTCAGGCAGCGCTTCCGCCTCCGTAGCTTTACTGTAGCCTTTCTGGGGATGGATAGGCTCTGCTTGTCAAGGTTCGAGAGAGCAGTTTTGCTAAGGGTTTGGAGGGTTTTGGGGAGAGGTAGGAGTACTTTCGGGGCCAGTCTCGGCATCAGCCGTTGTGCTTGGGGAGGAAGGCTCAGGGTTTGGGCTGCCCGACGAGACAGCCACCATGGCATGGCGAATCACCAAGTCCCCCAGCTTGTAGCCCGGTTGATATTCAACGACCACCACATCTTCGGGGTACTCGCTGCTGGGCTGGCGGGCTATGGCCTCGTGCAGGTTGGGATCGAAGGGCTGGCCTACCGATTTCATGCGGGATACGCCCATCTTTTTCAAGCATTCCACTAGCAAGCGATAGACGCTTTGATAGCTGTTGTGCAGCTCCCGCTCGCGGTCGGTCTCCAGCTTCAACTGCTGCTGCGCCCGCTCAAAGCTATCCACAACAGGCAGGATCTCCAGCACAAATTTCTGCCGTTCTTTTTGGCTGAACTCCTCTTTTTCCCGCTGGGTACGCCGTCGGTAGTTCTCAAAATCGGCGTAGAGGCGTATGTAGGACTCTTCCTTCTCTTTCAGTTGCTGGCGCGTTATTTCCAACTCCTGCTGGAGCTGCTTTAAGGTTTCGCTGAGATCTTGAGAAGCCTCAGCGCTGGCTTCGCCGGAGGAGGTGCCAGCTTCCGCTTCACGGTCTTCCAGAATCAGCTTCTCCAGCTCTGCCTCCACGTCGATTTCCTCTTCCTGGAGTTCAGGATAGGTATCTTCTGGGGGCATCGGTTGCTTTTCTTCAGCAGTCATGGGTTATGTCGACAAGCGTGAGCAATAAGCAGTAACGTCGGGTGCCCACAGTTTGGCAGTCTCAAAACCATCGCCGCCATTAGCCAAACTGGGCTCTGTGCTGATCGTATTCTACCGACTCCTCTACCAGCCAGTTAAGGTTCCTGTTGTTCTAGCCTACCAGCAAGCTGTCCTGAGGCTGGCCCAAACACTGGGGAAAGTAGATCTCGGCCAAGTTGGGAATGAGGTGCCAGTTGTGGCTGTAGATGGGCTGGATGGGGGAATGGGTGTGAATGTGGCGGGCGAGAAAGTCGCGGATACTGTCGGCGGAGATCCAGAGGGTTTGGGCTTCTTGGAACATGCTGTAGCCCCCCCCACCGCCGGCGCGGTAGTGGTTGATGGCCAGGCGAAAGGTCTGATCCGGCTGCACCGGTTGGCCGCGAAATTGTAAGGTCACCAAGCGCTCGCCTACGGGGCGGGTGAGATCGAAGCAGTAGTCGATGCCGTGGTAGAGGTCGAAGGTGTAGCCGCGGGCTTCGGGGGCGACGACAGCGGCGGGATCCGCCGGGAGATGCTCGGGATCCAATTGGCGAAAATACCCAGCCGTCTGCTCAAGAGCGCGTCGCAAGATGTCGCCGGTGATCTCCAAGATGCAGAGGGTGTTGTCGTAAACGGTGAGGCTGTAGGCGTCTTGCAAAAAGATGGGGCCCGCTGCCAGGCCGGCACTGCTGCAGATGTTGACCAGGGAGAGCTCCGCCGAGAGGCCGGCCTCCCGTACCGCCTGCAATTGGGCCTGATGCAGGAGCTCTGCTAGGGGATTGGCCCCCAACCGGGCTGCCAGCCCACCGCGGTAGGCACAACGGGCGTGGCCAATGGGCTGGCGGATGTAGCGCAAGGTAGCTTGGTGGTAGGGCTCGGTGAGGGCCAACAGTTGCGGATCGGCCGGGATCCCTTCTGCAGCCAGCAACTGGGCGGTTTTCCCGACAACTTGCCAGCGTCCGCCGTGGCGCTCCAGCTCCAAAGACACGTGGGAAAGGTGGCTGCCCCAGTAGCCGGGCTGCACCACCAGGGCCTTGGCTCCCCCCAGGCCGGCAATGGTCTGGTGGGTATGGCCGGAGAGGATGACGTCGATGCCCTCCAGCTCTGCCAGGGCCAGCAGCTCGTTTTCCCCCCTCAGGCTTTTGTTGCTGGTCCAGCCGGAGCGATCTGGGTTGTGCCAGTGCTCTGGGGTGCGCAAAGGGGGCAATTGGCTGGGGCCGCTGTGCAGAATCAGCACCAACACGTCCACCTGGGGCCGCAACAGCGACAGGTAGTGCTGGGCAGTTTCCAGCAGAGGGGCAAAGCGCAGCCCCGCGATGTAGTCGGGCCGCTCCCAGGTGTCGATGCGGGGGGTGGTCAGCCCCAGCAGGCCGACGCGGATCCCGGCCACTTCTCGGATTAGATAAGGCCGAAACAGGGGATCCCCATTTTGGCGGAGGATGTTGGCGCAGAGGGTGGGACAGCGGAGATCGCTCACAAAATCCTGCAGAACCTGGGGCCCAAAGTTAAAGTCGTGGTTGCCCGGCGTGAAGGCGTCGTAGCCGAGGGCGTTGAGGGTATGGGCCATGGGGTGAGGGGAGACCCGCTCCACCTGAGCATAGTAGGTGCCCAAGGGGGATCCTTGAATGGTGTCGCCGCTGTCAACTAGCAGGACGGGATCCTCGCTGGCTGCTCGCACGCGCTTGATCAGAGTGGCCAGCTTGGCCAGGCCGTGCTCTGCGGGGCTCCCGGTAAAGTAGTTCCAAGGGTGCAGGTTGGCGTGGAGATCGGAAGTGTGGAGAATTGTTAACCGCATTCTAATATCATAACCGAAGCGAAAACTCCCATCCAAGCTCCCGTTTTCTGGGGAAGGGGGCTGTCACCTCAGCAAAAACAGCACCTGCACACAGCCCACCAAAAAACCCAGCAGCCCCCCCAGGTTGACGATGGCCTGCAGTTCTTGGCGCACAATTTGTTGGATGGCCTGCTCCAGCTGGGCCGGGGAAGTGGCGTTCACTTTGTCGGCAATCACCTGATCCAAGTTCAACACCGGGATCACCTGCATCATCAAGGATTCCAGATCCCGCTCCAGGTAGCGCTCCAGGATCAAAGCCAGGTCGGCGCTGATCTGATCGATGGAGGTGATCAACGCCTTGGAGTTGCGCAGGCGACCCAACACCAGGCTGGCCACTTTTTCCCAATCGATGCTCTCCCCCAGCCCCTTGATAACCTCTGGCCCTTGGCTGCGCAGGTAATCTTGGATCCCATCGCGGAGGGCACGACGCAACTGACGTACGGCGGAAACCGGCAGGTTTTGCAGGGAGAGGTTCTGCAGGATCTCGGTCAGGCGGCGGGGGGCGTTGATGTCTTTGAGCAGATCTTCCAAGATGGCTTCTGCCCCTTCCGGCTCCTCCAGGCAATAGGTGCGCAGGCGCAGTAGGGCGTTTTTGAGGCCAAACAAGTTGGCCACCACCCAGTAGGAGCCGGTGGCCCGCTCGCGAAATTCTTCATCCAAAGCTTCGATGTTGCGATCGGTGAGAAAGTCCACCAGGTTCTGCCGCAACACCTTGGGAGGCAGCGCCTGCTTCAGGATCCACTCCGAGAGCTGCCGGGCTTGCTCAGCGTTGAGGCGCAGCTCCAGGAGCACCTGGTCGAACAGTTGGTTAATCGGCCCCTCCAAAAAGGTCTCCTGGCGGGCAAGCACCTTCACCAGGCGGGGCAACGACTCGTTAAACAGATCGGCCAAGATGCGCGCCAGCACCTGCGCCGTTTGCTGCTGTTGCTCGGGGTTTTGCAGCCGATCCAAAGCCACCCCCAGCAGCCAGCGGATCCCTGCCTGCATGCGCTCAGTTCGCAGCAGCTTACGGGCCAGATTGTGCAGCTCCTCTGGCGTGAGCAGGGATCCCATGATGGTTTTGGCAATCTGCTTGGCCAGGCGGGGCTGGTTCTGCGGGATCAAGCCGGGAGTGAAGGGGATGCGCCAGCCGAAAACCCGGTAGGGGCGATAGGGCCGGAAGAGCATCTTGATGGCGATGTCATTGGTGAAGTAGCCAATCACCAGCCCGGCCAGCGGGGGCACGAAGTAGGTCCAAAGGGCCATGGAGCAAACTTGGGGGGATCTTCTCTACTCTACCGACCCGCTCCTGCTTGCTTTTTGTCAAGGCTACTGGATGATCAGGCTCTCGGCGAGTTCCAGCTCCACCAGCGTATTGGGCTGCAGCGTCACCACCCGGTCGATGTTGGTACTCCCTGCAGCAGCACCCGCCAGGCCGCCGGCTAAGATGGGCAAAAAGCCCCATCCCCCCGTGAGCACTCCCAAGGCCAATCCGCCCGCCGCCCCATAGCCCGCCCCACGGGCGACGGTAGTGCCCACGTCGGCGTTGCGATCCAACCTGACCTGGAGGGGTGCAGACTGGCCTCTAATGAGATAGGTGGAAGAGCCGATGGTGAGGCGGTTAGCCACAAAGCGGCTGCCGACGACCCGCTCTTGGGGATCGGCGCTCTCCGACTCCTGACCAGAAAACTTGAGTTCTCGGTAGATCGGCTCAAGAGTGCCCCACACCACGCTCCCCGCCGGGATCACCACCTGGCCAAAGCGATCCACCACCGGCTCGGAAACCTCCAGATTGGCGCTGATGGCCTGGTAAGGCTGAAAAGTAAGGGGGCGGTAAACCGTGAGGGGAATGCGGGTGCCGGCAGGCAACTCGCCCCGCGCAGCCCCGGCCAGGTTCCCCCCTGGACTGAAGTCGGGCCGCCGTTGATAGGAATAGGCCTCGCCTGGCGGAGCCTGTCCACCTGGGGCCGCTTGAACGGGCACCACCGGGATCGGATCCACAGCCGGAGCTGCGGGATCCAGCGGCATTTGTGGCACCTGAGGCACCGGTGGCAGGGGATCAGGGGTGGCAGAGCTGGGGGAAGATGGAGCGCTCAGCAGCGGCAGGGTGGGGACGGGATTCGGCTGAGGAGCTTGAGGAGTAAACTCAAACTGCTGGGCAACAACTGCAGCCGCCGCCGCAGCCCACAACATCCCACTCACCAGCCACCCGAAGCCAACCCTTTGCCACGATGGCAAAAACGGCTGCAACGCTGAGCTCATGGATCCCGTCCAGTCACAACTGGCAGTAGCTTAACATCCTGACCAGCTCGTGCCCACTAGATTTAGTAGAGGTTAAGGGGGCGGCGGCCCTTAAAACACTATTGAGACCTGTTGAAGGCCTGGACTGGGTTTTCCCTAGGGGCTAGGGGAAGGAGAGGGGGAAGGCTCCCCGCCAGCCTGGGGACTCGGCGTGGGTGTGGGTTCTGGAGTAGGGGTAGGTGT
>NZ_JANSIY010000044.1:0-14298 GCF_047462295.1 Synechococcus sp. H60.3
AAGAGTGGCTGCCCCAGGGGAGTTACTGGGTGGGGGGATCCCTGCGGGATGCCTACCTAGCTTGGCTGCGGGGCCAGGCTGGAGACCCCAAGGCGGCGCTGGATCTGGACTTAATGTGTCCAGCCGATCCCGTGGGGTGGGCAGCGGGGGTGGCGCGGCGGCTGAAGGCCGGCTTTGTGGTGCTGGATGCGGAGCGACAGATTGCCCGCATCGTGCTGGGCCAAGGAGGGGCTTCCACCCCCACGGCGGCGACGGTGGACGTAGCCCTGCAGGTGGGCCCCACCCCGGAAGCGGATCTGCAGCAGCGAGACTTCACCTGCAACGCCCTGGCCCTGGAGCTGCAGGAGGGGCAACTGTTGGATCCCACGGGCGGTCGGGCAGATATTGACCAGGGGTGCCTGCGTATGGTTCACCCCGACAACCTCAGCGCCGATCCAGTGCGGCTGTTGCGGGCCTATCGCCAGGCAGCCCAACTGGGGTTTGCGCTGGATCCAGCCACGGCAGAGGCGATTCGCCGGCGGGCCCCCCTTGTGGCCAATGTGGCGGCAGAACGGGTGCGGACCGAGGTGGTGACCTTGTTGGAGAGGGGGATCCCGGGCCTGGCCCACCTGCAAGCGGCAGTGGCGGCAGGGTTGCTGGTGGCTTGGCTGCCCCGCCTAACGCCCCAGAGCCCCGGCTTTGCCCAGGCCCAAGCGGTGTGGCAATGGGCCGAGATCTGGCAGCTCCAGTATCCCCGCACGCTGGCGGAGCTGGCCCAGCCTTTGGCGGATCGGCGCAGCGGCCTGTTGGCAACGGTGTTGGCAGCCCTACTGTGGGATCCGGCGGGAACCCCCGCCGAGACGGTGGAAGCTGAGCTGGAACGGCTGCGCTTCAGCCGGGCAGAGATGCGGGCCATTCAAAAGCTGCACCAGCTTCTGCCCCAGTTCCAGCCGCTCCTAACCCACTCCCCCTCACCCAGCCAACAGTGGCGGCTCTATCACCAGGCGGGATCCCTCTTCGGCGGCCTGGCCCTGCTGGCGGCAGCGACCGGCAGCAGCCCCCAAAAGATAGAGTCCTGGCTGCAGCGCTACGAAGATCCCCAGGATCCCCTGGCCCATTTGGTGCCCTTGCTGGATGGCCGCGACCTGCTGCACAGCTTGGGTGCTAAACCCGGACCTTGGGTGGGCCAGTTATTGCAAGATCTCCAGGAAGCGCAGGCTTCGGGTCAGATCCAAACCCGCGCCGAAGCCCTTTCCTTTGCCCGCCGCTGGCGCGAGAGAAGCTCCCAAACCTAGCCGAAGCGATAGCCGAAGCCGCGCACCGTCACCAAATACTCTGGGTTGCTGGGATCCACCTCTAGCTTTTCCCGCAGCCAGCGGATGTGGACATCCACGGTCTTGCTGTCGCCCATGAAGTCGGATCCCCAAACCCGCTCCAGAAGCTGTTCCCGCGTCCAAACGCGGCGGGGATTGGACATGAACAGCTCCAACAGGCGAAACTCCTTGGGCGAGAGACTCACCTCCACCCCCCGCACCAACACCCGGCACTCCTGGGTAAACATGCAAATATCCCCGTAGCGGAGCACCATGGCCTCGCTGGCGTAGGCCTGCTGCCGACGGCGCAACACGGAGCGACAGCGGGCAATCAGCTCCCGCATCCCAAAAGGCTTAGTTAGGTAGTCGTCGGCCCCCAGCTCCAGGCCCATCACCCGGTCGGTCTCGCTGCTTTTGGCTGTCAGCATCAAAATGGGGAGGGTGTTACCCTCCCTACGCAACAGACGGCATAGATCCAAGCCATTCAAACTGGGCAGCATTAGATCGAGGATCATCAAGTCCAGCCGCTCGGCTGTATGCACCAGCTCTAACGCTTCTCGACCGTCCACTGCTTGCAAAACTCGGTATCCTTGTTCTTCAAGGGCAAGGGCAACGGTTTCTCGAATTGCGTCCTCATCATCCACCACTAGCAGAGTCTCCAGCAGGGGAGAAGCTTCCTTGACTTGAACTTGGGGAAGTTGACTGGTCATGGAAAGGGTTGCTTGCATGGCAGACTCCGTCTCGTTTGCGCGAACGGCCTCACAGAGGAAAAGGAGCAAAGTTCATCATCCTCAACAGCAGCCCCCCGCTAGGATATCAAACTTCTCAGGCTGGCCAATAGGGGGAAAAGAGGAGCCAAATGCTGGCCAAAAAGGAAAGACGGCGAGGGAGGCGACAAGGGTTCCAGGGTAGGGCAGTTCAGGATGATTTAAGATCGGTGCGGAGCCCCATTCCCCTTGGCAACTGGCCCTCTTTTGATCTGGCTATGTCTGCCCCTCCTTCTGCCCTCTGGGCCACTGGCGGAGCGATTTTACGGCTGTTGCGCTGGCACAAGCCGGCAGGGCGGTTGATTTTGATGATCCCGGCTTTGTGGGGGGCTTTTCTGGCCGGACGGGGAACGCCGCCTTGGCCGCTGGTTGGGATCCTGGTTTTGGGCAGCTTAGCCACCAGCGGGGCAGGCTGTGTGATCAACGACCTCTGGGATCGGGATTTGGATCCCTTGGTGGAGCGCACCCGCAACCGCCCCCTGGCCAGCCGCGAATTGACCGTTGCCGTCGGCATCGTGATGGCGCTGCTGACCTTGGCCTGTGCGGCGGGGCTGGCGCTTTTTCTCAACCCGGTCAGCTTTGCCCTCTGCGTGGCGGCGGTGCCGGTGATCCTGCTCTATCCGGGGGCCAAGCGGGTGTTCCCGGTGCCCCAACTGGTGCTAGCCCTGGCTTGGGGATTTGCCGTGCTCATCAGTTGGACGGCGGTGAGCGGCCAGGATCCCCAGAAGCCCCTGTGGGAGGAGGGGCTGGGCTGGCTGTGGCTGGCCACGGTGTTGTGGACGTTAGGGTTTGATACGGTCTATGCCCTATCGGATCGGGAGGACGACGAGCGGGCCGGGATCCACTCCAGCGCCCGCTTTTTTGGGCGACAGACGCCGACGGCGGTGGGGCTATTTTTCTTGGGCGCCGCCCTTGCCCTCTTAGGGGTGGGGATCAGCCTGCAGTTGCACGCGGTCTATTTCCTCAGCTTGGCAGTTGCCGCCGCCCTCTGGGGCCGGCAAACCTGGCAGCTCCACCAGGTCAATCCCCCTCCCACTCTCTACATGGCCATCTTCGGCCAAAACGTCCTCCAGGGCTTCATTCTCTTGGCAGGGATGATCGCTGGATCCCTGCTGGCCTGAGGAACCCTGGCTGGAGCTAGTTGGGATAGATGCGCAGGCGGCGGTTGGGCTCTTCGCCAAAGCTCTGGGCCCGCAGGTGATAGTGCTCCACCAACTGGTGCTGCAGCTTGCGGATTAGAGGGGAGCGGGGCAGCAATTCCACCGGCTGGGACTTGGGAATGACGATCTGCTCCACCGCCAGGCGGGCCTCCTCCAAGGCTTCCGTTTCGTCGCCCGAGCTGGCCCGAATGAACAGCTCCAGGTCAGAATCAGAGCCGTCCTCGCTTTCGATGTTGAGGATGTGACGCAGGGCGCGGGCAAGGGCGATCAGAGTATTGGCCTTGACGGTGTGAATCGGGATCTGGCGGGCGTGGGCCAGTTGCTGGATCTTGGAGCGGCTGCGCACCTGGGATCGCAAAGCCAAAACAATATCGGCCTCATCCAGGTCTTTGGTGACATCCGCCGACAGCTTCAAAGTTTGGATCACCTGCTCCAGGTGGAAGCGACTAACCCCGTAGGGATAGATCCTCAGCAGCCCATCCAGGCCCCGTTGCCGTTCTGCCAGGGCCGCTGCCGCAGGTTCCTCCCAGTCGGCATCCTCTTCCTCCTCAGACCTGGACTCTGCCTTGGGGCTGGCCATAACTTGCGGCTCAGGACGGGATCCCGCTGCTGCTGGCGGGACGGCCCCTTTGGCCGAGGGCGAGCCAGATTCACCAGGCTGGCGCAAACGAGTCTCGCTGGGTTCTAAGGGCAAAGCTTCCATCCGCCCAGAACGGTGCCATCCCCCTCGCTCCCGCGTCGGGGACGGGGTGCTGCCGGCAGGGGGGGGCCACTGGGGGCCAGACAGGGTGGGGCGCTCGATCACCACTTGGCCACGTTCGTCCAGGCTGCGCAGTTGCACCAGTGGCTCGCGGTTGCGCAGGAGGCGATCCACAGTGGCCGCCACATCTTCGTGGATGACCCAGCGATCCCGCTCCAGCATCTCCACCGCAATCTCAAACGTGGGGGGGGCTTTGCGCTCCAGGACACTCTTCTGGCAGCCCCGCCGCCGCGCCTCTTCGTCTCCCAGCGTGACGGATTGGATCCCGCCTATGAGATCCGAAAGGGTGGGGTTTTTGATCAGGTTGTCGATGCGGTTGCCGTGGGCAGTGGCCACCAGTTGCACCCCCCGTTCGGCAATGGTGCGGGAGGCCAGAGCCTCCAACTCGGTGCCAATCTCGTCGATCACCACCACTTCCGGCATGTGGTTTTCCACCGCCTCGATCATCACCTTGTGCTGCAGCTCCGGGCTGGCCACCTGCATGCGCCTGGCCCGGCCAATCCCTGGATGGGGCACGTCGCCATCACCGGCAATTTCGTTGGAGGTGTCGATGATGATGACCCGTTTGTGCAGCTCGTCCGCCAGCACGCGGGCAATTTCCCGTAGGGCGGTGGTTTTGCCCACCCCTGGGCGGCCCAGCAACAGCATCGAGCGGCCCTGCTCTACCAAATCGCGGATCATGCTGATGACGCCGATAACGCAACGCCCTACCCGACAGGTGAGGCCGATGATCGTGCCCTGGCGGTTGCGAATGGCGCTGATCCGGTGCAGAGTTGAGGCAATGCCAGCCCGGTTGTCGCCGCTAAACTCTCCCACTTGGCTGATGACCAGATCCAGGTCGGCGCGGGTGACTACCTCCTCCGAGAGGTAATCGGCAAAGCCGGGGAAGCGGGCTTCCGGGCGGCGGCCCAAATCCAGCACCACCTCCACCAACTGATCCAACTGGGGATGCTGCTCCAGGCGCTGGCGAATGGGGGCGGGCAGAACATCCAGAAGCTTGTTCAAATCGTCGTTGTAGTGGACTTGGCCAGGAAAAGGGGTGCGATTGCTTAGGCGGTGCGGAGCACTTTCCAGATTCGCCGACGGGTTGAAGGGCTGTACTGAGAAACTCATGGTTAAGCAACGTTGTTAAACACCGGAAAAACAGGTTTGTCTGGGGGCCACCGCTCGTCGCTTCACTTGCTGCACCAACTGTTTGGCCAATGGGATCCCGCCTGCCAATCCAGATCCCCCCTCCAAATAGGCGGCCACCAACTGTCGCGCATAGCTGCCGAAGGCCACACCCGCCACCGGCCAACGGGGATCCAACAGCGACACCGTTTGCCCATTGGTTCCTCCTGCTAGTTGCACATAGCCAGGCAGGCCCATATCCAACACCTTGCGGGCCAACTTTAGGGTGGCCTTGCTGGTGCCAGCTCCAATGTCTCCACTCATGGGCCGGCCATCCACCTGCCAGATCAACACCTCCGGCAGGGGATCCATCAAGGCCAGCAGATCCCGTAAATAAGCCTCCAAACCGGGGCCATCGTTAAAGCTAATCGAGACGGCCCGCAGCCGCCGCAGCCAGGGCTTTAGGGATCCCCACAATTGCGCGAATTGACTTTGCCGACCAATACGGGTGTGGATTTCCACCGCCTCAACCCCCAGCTCTAGCAAGGACGGCAGGATCTCCGCCGCCGCAACCTGATAGCCCTGGGTGGCAATGCGCTGGTGGGGACACACTGGCTCACAGCGGCCACAGCCGTAACAGAGCTCTGCCCGGATGTGGACTTGGGTGGAAGCGCCTGCCCGGATCAAGGCGTGGGGTGGACAAACAGCTAGGCAGGGCTGCGGACAGTCGGCAGGACAGACGGGATCCACCAGCACCGCCTTACGAAAATGCACATCTTCGCCGTCGTTGACGCTGACCATCAACCAGGGGGATCCCACCTGGGGATCCTCCGCCTGGGCCCGCCGGATCCCTTGTTGGGCAGCTTGCACAATGGCCGGATCGGCGGCAACGTCAATGCAATCGGCACCGGCCAGCGTGTAGAGAAAAGAGAGCTCTCGAATCGACGGCAAGTGGTGGAAACTTGCGCCACAGATTAGCTTAAACCAAGTACCCTGTTGCAGCGAGACGTTCGGCAAGGTCACAGACACGGAAAGCCACCGGCAGGATGGGAGTCTGGGCTGCAGGCCGCCTACTTGAGATGGTAGCAAAGAATTTTCGAGGCATCTGGGCAGATCCTCAGGCACTCTGCAGAGGTTGCCAGCGAATTGACCGCTCTCGACCCAGCTCCACCACAAATTTCACGCCCTTATCTTCTTGGCTCAGCTTCACCAGGTAGGAGAGTTCTTGCCGGCTGAGCACATGCCCCTCATAAAACCAAAACACCAATCCCTTAGCCTTTGGGGGCAAGGTGGCACGGTACTGCTCGATCAACGAGGGGTAGAAATAGGTACGCCGCTGCGATTTGCCCAGCGTGGCAGGCCGCACCCCATGGCTGGACGTCAGATAACTGACCAAATCCCCAATCCCCTTGCTGGACAGGGTGACTACCTCGTAGCCGGCCCCGCGCAGCCGCCGCAGGTAATGCCCTTCGGATCCCCCTTCCGGGGTGACAAACATGGCCAAAGCCCCGCATTGCTCGAGCTGTTGCACAAACTTGGCACCTGAGCCCACCAGCAACATAAAGCACTCCGTCTTCCTCAGAGTTGAGAGTCTAGGATCTCGAGACCAGCCTTGCCCGTGCCCATTGTAGCGGGAGTAGGCCCCCAGGCGAGGATAGAAGTTACCGATGGAACTCATAGAAGCACCCCGGCCTCCCCCTACCTGCCGGAGGAGGGGAGGAAGACATAAAGAGGCGTTAGAATTGAGAACAACAGGAGAGCAACAGACAATGGCTCAACCAACCTATCCCGTAACCAAGAGCGACGCCGAGTGGCGTGAGCTGCTTACTGAAGAACAGTACTACGTGCTGCGCCAAGAGGGAACCGAGCCCCCCTTCCGCAACGCCTACTACGACAATAAGGCCCCAGGGATCTATGTCTGCGCGGGCTGTGGGCAGGAGCTCTTTTCCT
This sequence comes from Synechococcus sp. H60.3, assembly GCF_047462295.1. Lineage (NCBI taxonomy): Bacteria > Bacillati > Cyanobacteriota > Cyanophyceae > Synechococcales > Synechococcaceae > Synechococcus > Synechococcus sp. H60.3. The sequence continues at coordinate 7,040 of NZ_JANSIY010000044.1, forward strand.
CGGCAGCCAAATACGACAGTGGCACTGGCTGGCCCAGTTTTTGGGAGCCGGTTGCTCCGCAGGTGATCGGTACCAAGACGGATTGGAAATTGTTCGTGCCTCGCACAGAGGTTCACTGCTCCAACTGTGGGGGACACTTGGGACACGTGTTTCGGGACGGTCCCCCACCAACGGGTTTGCGCTACTGCATCAACTCTGCTGCTCTCAAGTTCATTCCCACCACTACCTGAGCCTTTTCTCAGGCAACGCTAGAATTGGGCAGCCTGCCTGGGTGAACTGATGTCGGACTACACCTTTTTGGATGCTGCCTCGATCTTGCTGCGGGAGGGTCTGGAGGCACTCTTGGTGCTGGTGGCTTTGCTGGCCCTTCTGCGCAAAAGTGGGCAGTCAGCCCAACAGCGCTGGGTTTGGCTGGGAGGATCCATGGGTCTGCTGGCAGCGGTGATGCTTGCCTTGCTGGTGAAGTTGTTTTTCCAGCAGTTGCTGACCCACACCCGCCAAGAGGTGCTGGAAGGGATCACGGGGCTGGTGGCGGCAGGTTTGCTGTTTTCGGTCAGCCTCTGGCTGCACCAGCGGGCTGCCATTGCCTCCTGGCAAACCTTTGTGCAAGAACAAGCCCAGGCAGCGCTCGCCACCGGCCAGGTCTTTTCCCTCGCTTTCCTGGCCTTTACAGCGGTGTTTCGCGAAGGGGCGGAAACGGTGTTGTTTTATGTGGGATTGGCCCCTTCCCTGGCGGCAGAAGATCTCTGGCTGGGGATCGGTCTGGGATCCCTGCTGCTGGTGGGAATGGCGATTTTGCTGCTGCAGGTGGGGCTGAAGCTGCCCTTGGGGGCTTTTTTCCGGGGTTTAAGCCTGCTGATTTTTTACTTGGGCTTTAAGTTCCTGGGCAGCGGCCTCCACGCTTTGCAAGTGGCGGGCTGGCTTCCGATGACCCCCTTATCCGGGATCCCGAAGCTGCGCTGGTTGGGTCTGTATCCCACTTGGCAGACGCTGATCCCGCAACTGGTGCTGCTGGGAACGGCCTTTGTCTTGTGGATGAGGCAATGGCTGCGAGCTGATTCTGCTCAAAACCTTTCTCCGTGAGAAACTTCTGCAAAGCTGGATGCGACAGAGACCTACAGCCCGCTGGCGCGAGCGGGGGTGTGTCAGCCAATAGCCGTGCAGCCAGACAGAACGGCGGCGGTCGAATAGTGAGGCCTACGGCCCGCTAGCGCGAGGGGCGTTCTACCTGTTGAGGCAGTTTGTGCAGTACAAGGCAATGAGGGCAGAGGTCAAGGTTGTGGTGGTGCCGCCTGCCTATCGCTCACAGACCTGCCACCAGTGTTTGTGGCTTGGCCAACAGGAAGGAAAGGGTTTTTGCTTGTGTCAACCCGGCCTGTGGCTGGGAAAGGGATGCAGATTTTACCTCTCGCGTTATTGCTAAGCCCCCGACTAAAGTCGGGGGAAGTTTACTCTGCGGGGTTACCTGAAATCAGGTGTCGTAAACCCGGCACTCAACGGCGTCTGGGTTTTCGGCGCAGTGCTGCTCAAGGCTGCTGGGAGTTTTGGGCTGGTGGCTGCGGGCTGCCAGCACTTCTTCAACAACATCCCAAGCAGCACGGCAGTGGGGATCCCCTTCGCCGTACTCATCGCAGATCTTGCGGGCGTTTTCCAGCTCTTTGGCAATGACTTCAGCCAGTTCCATATGCTCAAGCTCCTTTCAACGAGATGGGGCCAGGGGCCCACAGGTATAATCTGCTGACGCCGATCCGCAGGGATCTAGCGCACTCACGGATTAACAGGCAGAAACCTGCCACTCCGCAGGGTAGATAAGTCCAGGATGATGACCTGCTGCCGACCTATCGAGCGCTGTGGATACATTACCATTCTAAGCAGCGACCGCAGGGGGTTGCAGCCACCCTTTTGCGATCTCTTCGGGATCAGTGAGACCTGAAGGCGCCAAACAGTTGTCCAAGCTGTTGCCGCACCTGCTCTGGGGATCCCTGATAGCGCACCCGTCCTTCGGAGAGGAAAATTACTCCGTCCGCCCATTCCAGCTCGGCCAGCCGATGGGTGACCCAGAGGGCGGTGATCCCCTCTTGATCCACCAGGCGGCGGATGCAGCGCAGCAACTCCGCCTGGCTCTCGGGATCCAGCAAGGCCGTTGGCTCGTCCAACAGCAGAACTTCACAGTGCCGGGCCAGGGCCCCAGCCACCGCCACCCGTTGCTTCTGTCCACCGCTGAGGCCGTGGATGGGCCGGCGGATCAAGTGCCGCAAGCCCACCTGCTCCAAGGCCGTTTCTACCCGCTCGGCAATCTCTTCCAACGTGAGGGGCTCTGCCCCCAAGCCAAAGGCGACATCTGCCCCTACCGTCGGCATAAACAGTTGGTGATCCGGGTTTTGAAACACGTGGCCCAGCCGCCCGCGCACCTCCAAGTGGCCGGCTAGGGGCTGAGGATGGGTGAGGGATCCGGACAACAGTTGCAATAGGGTGGACTTGCCGCTGCCGTTAGGCCCCAGCAGCATCCACAACTGGCCTTTGGGAATGACAAAGCTGCACTCTCGCAGAACCGGGGGACGCTCCGGCCAGGCAAAGGTTAGGCCCTCCACCCGAATGGCCGGCGGGGACTCCCTCTTGCCACCGCGAAAGGACTCTGTCCCCCTCTCAGACATGAGGATCCCTTGCGAAGACCCGAAGAGCTGCTCTCAACCCTGCAACTGCGCCAAAAAGCCGGGACGCGTTCCTGGGGCACCAGCGCCACCCGACTTGGTGGTCATTTGCACGCCACACAGCTCGCCGGTGAGCAGGAACACCTTTTTGCCAGTGCGGTCACAGGTCAGCTCCAAGCTTTGAGGGGATCCGTTGCGAAGAGCTTCAACCACACTCTGATAGGCGCGGTTGGCCGCCTCCTCCTCTTTTTGGTGGACGACGATGGGGGCGGGATTTCCCTTCAGAAGCAATTCCAGGGTATACATGGCTAACTGTTCGCGTAGGGGGCTGTGGACACCTGATCCCAGTATCGCAGGTCGGCGGAAGGCCTAGATCCCAGACCTAGGGGCAGGGGCGAGCGGAAGGAGGATCCCCTGGATTGAGACCGGCAAACCAACTCGACAGGGCCGCCGGCAGGCAGAGGCCAGGGTTGCCCTCGATGTGGAGCCGTTCCAGCCGCGGCAGTTCTGCCAAAAAGCCGGGCAGCTCGCCTGTGAGCTGGTTACGGGCCAGGCGCAGATCCCGTAATTGCTTGAGTTGGGCTAGCTCTGGCGGCAGGGATCCGCTGAGGCGGTTGTCCGACAGATACAGATTCTCCAGGTGGCGCAGGTGCCCCAGTTGGGGCGGAATGGGCCCAGAGAGTTGGTTGCGATCCAAAAACAGGCCCCTCAGGGAGCTCATCTGGCCCAGTTGGCTGGGAATGGCGCCGCTGAGCTGGTTGTTTTGTAGGCTGAGGTTTTCTAGGCGGCTGAGCTGCCCCAGCTCGGCAGGAATAGGCCCGGAGAGCTGGTTGTGATCCAAAAACAACCCCCGCAGCTTGTGCAGTTGCCCTAGCTCCGGCGGAATGGGGCCGGAGAACTGGTTATAGTCCAGAAACAGGTTTTCCAACTCGCTCAGTTGCCCCAGCTCGGCGGGGATGGGGCCAGAAAGCTGGTTGTAACTGAGGGACAAGGCCCGCAGGCGGTGGAATTGGCCAATCTCCGGCGGCAGGGATCCGCTCAGCCCGCGGCGATCCAATACCAACTGAACCAGACATTGATCCGTATCGAACAGAGCCACCTCTTCCACTACCACCTGGGGACGGCCCAGCGCGGCCAGGATTTGCCGCAGCAAGCGCGGCTCCCGCTCCCTACAGGAGGGGGCAGACCAAACCAGTGTCCCCCAGCTCAGCCAAGCCCAAATTGCCAGCAAGGCCAAAATCCCTAAGTTCCGCCGAACTGGTCTTTTGACGGCTTCCATTGTGTCCCCTTCCGGCCAACGTCCTAAGGGAGCATACCTCTAGACCCGATCCTTGCCAACTGCTAGCTCGGGGAAGGGGCAACCGTTCCAGAGCAGGGCGCCAAGCAGGATCTAGGATTGGCTGCCTTGAGAGCGCTGGATCACCTCAGCTTCGCTTAGAGGGGTAGGGGCGTGGAAAGACAGGCACCAGGGAGTTTGGACTTTGCAGGGCGGGTGAAGCTGCTGCGAGGAGAGGTAGAATTGCCCCACCTTCAGGATCGCTACATCCTCGCCGCTTCCTCCCCTCTGGGCAATTTGCTCGCGCACCACCTCGATAGCCGCTGGCGACGTGACCCGGCCAAAGAACTGGGTAGAGCAGTTGGCAATAATGTTGTGGTCGATGCTTTTGGGAGCCTGGGTGGCGAAAATGAGGCCCAGGCCGTATTTGCGCGCTTGGGCGGCTAGGCGCAGCAGGCTCTGCTTGCAGGGGGTAGTCCCCTGGGAGGGCACAAAGTCTTTGGCCTCGTCGATGGCCAACAGCCCGCGCACTGGCGCTTCCGGCGGAGCGGGGTTTTTCTTGATCCAGGCAAACAGCGCCATGGCCAGTTGGTTTACAAATTGCTGCTGTTCGCCCAGGGTAGGAAGACCCACCAGGTTGATGACCGACACGCGGGTTTTGCCATAGCCTGCGCCCAGCCCCAACAGGCTGGCCGGATCCAACGCCGTGCCGCTTTGACTGAGCAGCTTGTTGTTGACCATGGCAGCCTTGAGGAGATTGGCCATCTGCAGGGCCAGTTGCGGAGCCTTGCTGATATCGGCTCCTGCTTCTGGGGGCAGATCTGCCAGGAACTCGGCAAACTCGGCCAGGGATCCGGGCTGGTGGGTGGCAAAGTACTTCAAAGCTGCCCTGAGAACTCCCCGCTTCAGTTGGTCGCTGACAGTCTTGCCGGGGGCCACGATTTCCTGAAGGGTGCCCCAGGCGATGTCGACGGCCTGATCCAGCTCTTCAGGATCGTCAGCCAGCGCAGCAAAGTCCGGCAGGGGGGCGAGGGTGAGGGGGTTACCTGCTGCCAGCCCAGGGGTCCAAATCACCACTTCGGTTTGGGCAAAGTAGCGCTCTGCCTTGGCCTGGTCTTCCTCTGTCCAGCCTTGGGGGGCAGCAGGCCAGGGATCCCCCAGGCGGGCCAAGTCGTTGGCAGCATCGATAACGATGGAAGGGATCCCTTGCAAGGCTGCCTCCTCCACGATGCGTCGCAAAAGCACCGTTTTCCCGGAGCCGCTGCCGGCCAGGATCACGGTGTGCCGCACCAGCTCTGGGACGGGCAGAAAGACCGGCTCCCCTTCTCGGTTGGCCACCCAACGCCGCCCGACAAACAAACTCGGCAGGTGCAAGTCCTGCTTGGCTTGAGGGGCCCTGCCGTTCTCTACCCTAGAAAGTGAGAAATCCCCTTTTGGAGTTTCCTGCCCAGGGATCCCTTCCTTCAGCCAGGCGAGGATCTTGGCCAAAGCCGAATCAGGCTCGGCGGCTGCCAGTTGGGCAAGGGGTTGCCGCTCGGCCAGCCAGTCCGTAAAATCGGGCCTGGATTTGAGCTGTTCTAGGGCCAGCAGAACCCTGATTTCCCTTTCGCTGGGCTGCCAGTGGATCCCGCCCTCCGCAAGAAAACTCTGCCACAATTGTTGGCTTACCGGGCCTCTGGGCACTGGTATGGTGCGCACCACCACCAGCTTGCGAGATCGCAGGGCCGGATCGATCCCGGCGGCTGTCTTGGCGGCTCCCAAGCGGGCCTGGAAGGCCTTGGGATTACCTGACTGGATGGCTATCAGACAAAGGTGCTTTTCTCGCTCGTTGGCCTCATGGAAGATCAGGCGCAAACGAGAATGCATCTGGGAAAAGCTTTTGGCTCCAGGGAAATCCGTTTCAATTTGGGTACCGATGCTGGCGGGCAACTTTTCTTGCCAAACGAGAAAGTGACATACAGAAGTCAAAAGTTCTTTCCATGGCTCATCTTTGTTTTCCTGTAAATATGGAGAGATATTAGCATTTTGCTTAAACCTCTCAAACTCGCGATCCAATTCCTGCAGAGGAGCACTTGAAGCAGTAAGAGGAGAACCGGAGGCTCCTAACTCGATAACTTTCCCTTCTTTCAAGCAGCTCTCCCTGTGATCATGGCATTTTCGCAAAAGCTCTCGAGGAGACAGAAATTCATTGCTTTTAAAAAACTCCGGCTTAAAGGGGTAGGAGGAATAGGGAGGGGTAAAGCCAACCTTGCGATAGGCTTTTTCTAAGCGAGGGACAACAACAGCCTCAGCAGTATCTGGAGAGGGAAGAAGCGTAAGCGTAAAGAGCAAATGGGACTCAAAGCGACCTGAAAACGTAGAAATAGCCGTCTTTGTTAGGATTTCCCAAGAGCTTTCTAGGCAGGAGACAACCACAAGAGATCGAGAGAGATAATCTCGTAGCGCAATAAGACCGCCCCCAATGCTGTGAACAATGTTTTCTGTAGTCTTTGCTTCTGCCCCTGATTCTTCTGAAGCTATATGAAATTGCATAATGATTGGATCCAGCTGATCCAAAGCAACTACAGTGGGCCCCCGCAGGCTCATGAGCCAAGAAAGCCCCGCGACGATCTCGCTGGGAGTTAAGCCTGGCGAGACAAAGCCAAACCTTTGCTTCGTCTCCGGATCATCTACACCTAGGCCCTCTATCCAGCTAATTCCGGCTGCAGCTATGGCAAAGTCGGCAGAGTTGGCCAAAATCATGGCCCGCACACAGTCTTGATACTTAAGTGTGTTACTCTTATCTTGAGTAAACAGCCATTGCAGAACTCGATTGACAACTCTGACCAAGAGGTCAGGAGGAAATTTAGCAATCTCTTCTGCCTTCTTAGGGCTGGCCAGGGCTTTCAGGAAGATTTGATCGAGAACCTTTCTTAACTGGCTTCTTCCATCTGGCTCTTCCTGCATCAAGGATGTAAGGTACCCTTGAACTACCGTTTTCCAGAAATCTTTCACATCTGTCATGTCCACCAGGACAAATTCCACGCCCCTTTCAAAGCAGCGCTGTCTCAATACCCTGAGCAGGTGGGTCTTCCCAGTACCGCCGCTGCCGACAACAGGGATCCCCAGCGGAGACTCGCTTTGGGGGGATTGGATCAACTTCTCCAGCCGCTCAAATAGCCGCTCTCTAGCTTCTCGATGAAGATCGGGAACGTCAAACTCGGGTGGCTGCCAGATTTTCTTCAGGTGAACCGTCCAATCAAAATCAACTTCCCTGAGAGCCTCAAGGGCCTTTTGTTGTTCTTCTGCACTCTGCATGCTTAACTCCTAATTCGCAGAAAGTATCTTTTGGC
>NZ_JANSIY010000044.1:14398-18574 GCF_047462295.1 Synechococcus sp. H60.3
GCCTCGATTGCGGGAGTGATAGATAAGGGATCGTCAATAGGCATCAATACAATCTTGGTCTGGCGATCTAAAGCCACAAGAGCCTGATCCAATTGCTGGCGTGGCACCTGGGGAAATCTTTGGCGCAGATCTGATAGGTAAACCCGGGAGTGGCGTCCTCCCATCTCCTCACAAGTTTGAAAGACCTTCTCGAGGAAGGCGGGATCGACTTTCGCTTGGCCAAAATCGGAAGGGGGTTGGCCAGAGCCGGCTGGCTTGAGGACATGGGCCAAGGGAACGCTCTCCCGCTGCACGTAGTCCACCAAAATTTCCAAGACCTTTTGCAAAACAACTGCTGCCTCCGGTGACTTGGAACGGGCAATGGCCGTTGGAGGTGTGGTGGAGGCCCAGTCCCAGGCCTTGTCAGTTAGTGCAAGCCGAGCTACTTTCCTTCCCTTTTCAACTGTGGTCTTGTATTCAATGAGGCCCCTTTCCTCCAGCAGCTTGAGCTCCTTGGCGCTGTGCTTTGGCTTCAGTTGGGACTTGGCCGGTTCTTCCCCCGTTAGCAGAAGCTTCCAGAGCAAAATTTCGCTCTTGGGCAACAAAGAGGTCATCTTCTCACTCTCCAACTCGCCTCAAAGCCGGCTCCGTTGCTGTTGAATTACCTTGCGGATCATCTCCACCGCCCGCTCGCAGTCGCTCATCACCAGATCGTTGGGGATCCGCAACACCAAGTAGCCGGAAATCAGCAGTTGGTAGTCCCGCAGGCGATCCTGGTAGTAGCGGTCTCGGCTGCAGTGCTCTGGCCCGTCCACTTCCACCACCACCTTGCCCTCCCGCCAAAGGAGATCTGCTCGAAAGGATTGCCCGGTTACACTTTGTAACACTTGGTTAAACTCTAGCAGATCCTTGAGCTGCGGGTCCGCTGCCACCCGCTCGGCTAGCTTCTTCTCTGCTAGGCTAAAGGGGTGAGGGGATCCCTTGCAACCCACCACCACCTGCACCGAGCTGTCGAACTCCTCCCGCCTCTCCGGGAGCGGCAACTGGAGGGCGCCGTAGCTCACGGAAGCCAATTCAGGGTGAGCGGCCAAAGCACTCGGCACCACCAGCACTAGCCGTGCTTGACTGTGGTCGGCCAACCAGGTAGCGGCCTTGGCCAAGCCGAGGAGGTAGCTGGGCGCCGGCTCTGGCTCATCGGTTGCTAAAGCCAAGGTTAGCTCGCGAGGGGCAATGGCCTTGGCCAGTTGCTGCACCTGGATTGCCCGCTGGATCCCTGGCACCACAGGCAGGCGTTGCTGCTGGCACAAGTGCATTGCTGCCCTGAGCCAGCTACTGGAAATAGCGGGATCCCGTTTTGCAGACAGCTCTCGGGCGCGGAGGCGATTGAGAACCTGGGCCTCTGCCGTTCTGCCCGGCTCAAACTTTTCTCCATACCAATAGGGCCAGAGGGATAAAGCTACCTCCGCCAGCACCTGCAGACACTCGTCAAGGATGACATCCTGGGCCGGAATTCGGTGCCAAAGCTTGGAGACAAAGACCGTCTCCCGAGTTTCAGCCTCTTCCGCCAAAATTGCCAGCGCCTCCTCCACGGACGGCGCCAGCAACAGCTTTACCTCCCCCTCTTTGCCCAGGTCTGGCCACGAAAGAACGGCCACCTCGCCCTTCCCCCCTGCCTTTCTATAAATCCTGCCTCGGGACAGGCCGAGGGAGCAACAGTATCGAAAGCTGGGTCGGCAGGGATTCGAACCCTGGGCCAATCGGTTAAAAGCCGAGTGCTCTACCGCTGAGCTACCGACCCAAGTTTTCAGTTCTTAGAGAGTAACACAACTTTTGTTATATTAACAGAGGCTCTAGCCAGATCCCCAAGGATTTTGCTATTCTAGGTTTAGCCAAACCCTGGGGCTGTAACGGTTTCGACGGGGTGGCGAACAAGGGTTCATGATGCAGGTCGGGCTTGAGCTTATCCCGTTACCACCAGGCTCAACACAGTACGTGCGAACAACGTCGTACCTTTTGCTCGTAAAGCAGCTGCTCTGGCTGCCTAAGGCTCAGTAAAGAATTACCCTGAGCTCGAGGATCCTCCCACGACCCCGTTAAGTGGGCGGATTATAACCCCAACGGGTGCAGCTCTCTTCTCCCGCTCCGTCGAGGGAGAGACTAAGCTTAGGCGGAGACCTCCCGTCGCCGGGATCTAAACGGCGATCCCCGCCTCGAGGGTCAGAGAGGCTAAGCCTGTGAAGGAGTGAACCCCCAGTACCCATCTCGGACACGGGTTCGACTCCCGTCAGCTCCATCTTCTACAAGCGGGGCTTCTGAGTTCCTCTAGAGGTGGATCCAACCTCAACCGGCTTTGCGGGCGGAGGAGCTGCTATTGCTGTGCCCTACAATCAAGGGCAGTGAATTGGAGAAAAGAGAGCCATGCGGCTCATCGATGAACGGGGGCGTCTTCTGGGAAAGGTCAGCCTTCTGGATCTAGGGGCGCTGGCAATTGTGGTGGCGGCGATTGTGGCTGTCCTGTTTCTCCCAGGGCGGCAGGCGGGCAGCGTCGTCCAGGTGGGGGGTGGCCCCACGCTGCCAGTGGAAGTGGATATGATCGTGCGGGGGGTCAGCAGCCGATCCCTGGAACCCTTTCAAGTGGGTCAGAAGGCTGACTTGATCATCCGCAACCAACCCTACGGCCAGGTGGAGGTGGTGCGGATAGAAAATGTCAGCCGCACTGTGCCAGTAGTTTTTCCGGATGGACGGGTTGAAAACTTGCCTGACCCCGAGCCCTATCGTTTTGATCTGGTGTTTACCTTGCGGGGGCGGGCCCAGAAGACGGAAAATGGCATTGTCCTGGGCAACAACCGCGTCAAAGTTGGCGTTCCCCTGGAGCTGGAGACTTTTAGCTACAACTTGCGCGGCACCGTGATGGAGGTGCGGCTGCTGCAATCGTAGAGAACCCCCACCCTAATGCAGCTACAGGAGATTGCCCAAAGATTGGGATGCACCTACGAGGGGGATCCCACCCTGGAGATCCACGGCGTGGCCAGCCTGGCAGAAGCTCGCCCAGGCCAGCTGAGCTTCCTCAGTGAGACCCGCTACCTGCCCCTCCTCGAGCAAACCCAAGCCAGCGCCGTCATCGTAGGGGAATCTGTAGTTTTGCCCCGCCCCATCCCCTGCCTGCGGGGCAGAGATCCGCGCTTGCTCTTTGCCCAGGCCATCGAGCTGTTTTACCAACCCTACCGCCTGCCCGTCGGGATCCATCCCACAGCCGTGATCGATCCCAGTGTGGAGTTGGGGGAGAGGGTAGCCATTGGGCCGCATGTGGTGGTGATGGAAGGGGTGAAAATTGGCAACTACACCCAGATCCACCCCAACGTAACCATCTACCCCCACGTGCGGATTGGATCCCGGTGTCAGCTTTTGGCTAACTGCGTTATCCACGAACGCACGGAGATTGGCGACGATTGCCTCATCCACAGCGGCGCCGTGATTGGCGACGACGGCTTTGGCCACATTCCTCTCCCTGATGGATCCTGGCGGCGCATGCCGCAGGCGGGCCGGGTGGTGCTGGAAGACGGCGTAGAAGTGGGCAGCAACACCACCATTGACCGGGCTGCCGTTGGCGAGACGCGCATTGGCCGCGGCACCAAGATCGACAACCTGGTGCAGATTGGCCACGGTGTGCGCACGGGATCCCACTGCTTGATCGTCGCCCAGGTGGGCATTGCCGGCAGTACCCAATTGGGCCACCACGTCATCTTGGGCGGGCAATGTGGCTTGGCGGGGCACCTGCACATTGGCGATGGCGTGCGTGTGGCCGCCCAAACAGGGGTGACCAGCGACATTCCTCCTGGCCAAACAGTAGCCGGCTACCCCCACCAACCCATTGCCGAATGGCGTAGGAGCATAGCAGTCCAACGGCACCTGCCTGAGCTGCAGCGGGCCCTGCGCAAGCTGGAAGCGCGGGTAGCCAAGTTGGAGCAAAACAGTGGGAGATAGGGGATCAAGGGTTAGCCTGCTGATAGCCAATTCGCTTGCTTGCCCCCACCGCCTAGCCCAAGAAAACACTCCCCTCACCCGCCGGCAACTGGCGGAGCTCATGCCCTCGGCCCAGGGGCTGCTCAGCGATGAACCCGAAATGGAACACTCCCTCCACGCCCTGCAGCTTTTGATTCTGGTGAGCTGCCTCACCCGCCTCTGGCAGGATCGCAA
>NZ_JANSIY010000044.1:18674-20104 GCF_047462295.1 Synechococcus sp. H60.3
GAAATGGAACACTCCCTCCACGCCCTGCAGCTTTTGATTCTGGTGAGCTGCCTCACCCGCCTCTGGCAGGATCGCAACGACTACTTCCTCGCCTGGAACCTCACCGTTGACTACAGCCGAGAGCAACTCAAAAGCAAAGACTTCCGCGGCCCAGATCTGTTTTTGGTCAAAGGGGTAGAAAACCGCTCTCTGCCTTCTTGGGTGGTGTGGGAAGATCATCGAGCCACTTTCGGAATCGGCAGCCAAGGTGGATCGGGGTGAAGAGCGGGAGCTTTACGAAAGGATTTTTAGGACACCGGAGTACTTCTACTTTTCTCCCGAAACGCAGGAGTTTACGGGCTTGCAACTGAGGGGGGAACGGCATGAGGAGATTGAGCCACCGGAGCAGAGGTGGCGCTGGAGGGAAGTGTTGGGGCTGCGCCTAGGCATTCCCAACCGGCAACTGCGGTACTTTTTCCCCAATGGGGAGCTGGTGCCCACACCAGAAGAAGCTGAGAAGATCGAACGGCAGTGGGCTGAGCAGGAACGGCAACGGGCGGAACGCCTGGCCCAAAAGTTGCGAGAACTGGGAGTGGATCCCGATACTTTGTAAAGAAAACTAGCCAGCCCAAAATACCTCTCGGAGGACTGGCAATGACCAACCCCAAACCGATTATTCCGGATCCGGTTGATCTACCCGACTGGCCCCCTACCCAAGACGAGCTCCCCTACGACGACGGCGTACCTATGGAAAGCTGGCGACACAAGTGCCAGATGGACTTGCTCATCTCCGTCACCCAAACCTGGCTGCAACAGCGCCCTGATGGCTTTGTCAGCGGCAACATGTTCCTCTACTACAGCTTGGAGCAGACCCGCAGCCGCAATTTCCGAGGGCCTGATTATTTTGTGGTGCTGGGAGTGCCCAAGGGCGAGCGCAAAAGCTGGGTGATCTGGGAGCAGGGCAAAGGGCCAGACGTGGTGATTGAGCTTCTTTCTCCCAGCACTGCCCAGGATGATAAGACAAGCAAAAAGCAGCTTTACGAGCAAATTATCCGGGTGCCGGAGTACTTTTGGTTTGACCCGTTTGATCCGGAGGACTGGGCGGGGTTTCGGCTGAGGGGCGACCGCTATGAGCCGATTGAAGTCGATGCAGAAGGTCGCCTGCCGAGCGCAGTTCTGGGACTGTACCTGGTGAAATGGGAAGGCAGGTTTCGGGACATCGAAACCACATGGATTCGCTGGGCCACCTCTTCTGGTGAACTAGTGCCCACCGAGGCCGAACTGGAGCGGCAAAGGGCTGAACAAGAACGGCAACGAGCCGAGCAGGCCGAACAGCGGGCGGAGCGTCTGGCCCAAAAGCTGCGAGAACTGGGGGTGGATCTCGATGTAGTGATGGACAAGTAAGTTAGAGGAGCAGTTTAGAGTCTGCCTTACTAGGCTGGTCGTTGGTT
>NZ_JANSIY010000045.1:0-12170 GCF_047462295.1 Synechococcus sp. H60.3
GCAGAAGAAGAGACAAAAGCTCTGCTGCCAAGCGGGTGAGGAAACCCCACCCGCCTACGCGGTGGGGTAGTTCATTCGGAGAAACAAGCCTTCCTGGAGCGATGGCGCGATATTCTGGCCCCCTATTCTCTGGGCTATCGCCTTCGGCTGTTGTCGCAATTGGTGCGGCGGAAATTTCAGGCCTACCTCGAGCCCTTCGGCCTGAGCACCTCCCAGGGGGTGGTGCTTTGCTGCCTCTGGAAAGAAGACGGGATCCCCACCTCCACCATCTGCGAGCGCCTGCAGCAGTCGGGGGGCACCATAACCGGTGTCTTGGACGGCATGGAGAAACGGGAGCTGATCCGGCGGCAGCGGGATCCCAAGGATCGGCGGATCTGGCGGGTTCACCTCACCCCTGCCGGAGAGAAGTTGAAAGAAACTTTACCCCCTCTCACTGGGGAGTTGCGGGAGCAAACCTACGGCTGTCTCAGTCTAGAAGAACGGGCAACCCTGTCGCGGCTGGTGGATCGCCTGATTGCCCACTTGTCGGAGGAGTCGGATGCCACGGTGGTGGCAGAGCTGAACCATAGCTTGTCCTAGTGTTTACCCAATCCCTATCCTTAGCTATGGGTTGATGGTTGAGCCGATGGGGATCCCTGCAGTGTTGCTCCTGGATTGTTCTCCCTCAAGTCTTTCCCCGGCTGAGGCGCGGGAGAAATTGCTGTATCTGCTGGCCCAACTGGCCTACCGCGAGGGATCCTTTACCCTCACCTCCGGGCAGCAGAGCTCCTACTACATTAACTGCAAGCCAGTTACCCTCCACCCCCAGGGAGCCTACCTGGTGGGATCCCTGCTGCATCGGCTACTGCCCCCTGAGACCGAGGCAGTTGCCGGCATGACCTTGGGAGCGGATCCCTTGGTCACGGCGGTGGGTTTGGCGTCTCTGCAGGCTGAGCCGTCCAACCTGGCAGCCCTGATTGTCCGCAAAGAGCCCAAGGGACATGGCACACAAGCCTGGATCGAAGGGCCGGAACTGCCGGCGGGCAGCCGGGTTTGGATCTTGGAAGATGTGGTCACCACTGGCGGCTCCGCCCTCAAAGCTGTAGAGCGGGTGCGGGCAGCGGGCTATCGGGCAGAAGGGATCCTGGCTTTGGTGGATCGACTGGAAGGGGCAGAGGCCCGTTACCGCGAAGTAGGGATCCCTTTTCGCCGCCTGTTTACCCTCGAAGAGGTGCAGGCTTGCCACCGGGCTGTCTGCCAAGGTTGGAGGAGCTAGCTTGGAGGGATTCTGTCTCCTCTGGAGCTGTCCATCCAACTGCAAAAGTGACAGCATAGGCGGTGGAATACTTGGTTGGGCAAAAGGGCATAGCCATGCGCATGGGCAGACTCAGTGGGATCCTCCTCCATCCAACCTCTTTGCCAGGGCCATTTGGCATCGGCGACCTGGGGCCGGCTGCTTACCGGTTTGTGGATTTTTTGGTGGAGAGCGGCCAGCGCCTCTGGCAGGTGCTGCCTCTGGGGCCCACCGGCTGGGGCAACTCCCCCTACATGAGCTTTTCCGCCATTGCCGGCAACCCGCTGCTGATTAGCCCAGAGCTGCTGGTCAAAGCCGGTTGGCTGGAACCCAACGGCTGGCAGGATCTGCCCCAATGGCCGACCATCCAGGCGGGGAATGGCGAGCGGGTGGACTACGAAGCCGTGATCCCCTTCAAGCTGGGCTTGTTGCGCCGCGCCTGGGCCACTTTCAAAGACAAGGCCACCGCCGCCGACTGGGAAGCCTTTCAAGCCTACTGTGCTGCCGAGGCCGACTGGCTGCCGGACTACGCTCTGTTCATGGCCCTCAAAGAGGTGTATGGTGACCAGGAGTGGACCCAATGGGATCCGGCCCTGGCACAACGGGATCCCCTGGCTTTGCAAGAGGCCCGCGACCGCTATGCCGATGCCATTACCCAACAGATGTTTTGGCAATACCTATTTGCCCAACAGTGGGGATCCCTGCGGGAGTATGCCCATCGGCATCAGGTGCGGCTGATCGGCGACTTGCCCATCTATGTCGCCCCCAACAGTGCCGATGTGTGGGCCAACCGCGAGCTGTTTCACCTGGATGAGCAGGGACGGCCCCTGCAGGTAGCCGGCGTGCCCCCCGACTATTTCAGCCCCACTGGGCAGCGCTGGGGTAACCCTCTCTACAACTGGGAGGTGCTCAAGGCTCGCGGCTACGACTGGTGGATCCGGCGCATCCAGGCCATTCTCAAGCAGGTGGATTGCGTCCGCATCGACCACTTCCGCGGCTTCGAGAGCTACTGGGCCATCCCTGGCGAGGCGGAAACAGCAGTAGAAGGCGAGTGGCAGAAAGGGCCGGGGGCTGACTTCTTTCAGGCGTTGGCCGACCGGCTGGGGGAAATTCCGGTGATTGCCGAAGACCTGGGGGACATCACGCCGGAAGTGTTGCAACTGCGGGATCAATTTGGCTTGCCCGGCATGAAAGTGCTGCTCTTTGCCTTTGGCTCGGGGCCCGATAACCCCTATTTGCCCCATAGCTATGAGCGCAACTTCGTCGTCTATACCGGCACCCACGACAACAACACCGTGGTGGGCTGGTTTCATGACCCAGAACGCCCGGAGTGGGAAAAACAAAATCTGTTGCGCTACCTGGGCTGCCAGGGATCTGACGGCATCCACTGGGATCTGATTCGCCTGGCCCTGGCTTCCGTGGCTGACCTGGCCATCATTCCCCTGCAAGATGTGATGGGCCTGGGGGCAGAGGCGCGCATGAACTTCCCCGGCAGGGCCGAGAACAACTGGGCCTGGCGCTACCGCGAGGAGATGCTGCGGCCGGAGCTGGCCCAGCGGCTGGCGGAGCTGAGCGTCACCTACGGGCGCATCTCCCCGCAAGACTTGGAGCAGCGGCGGGCAGCCTTGGCCCAAGAGCGGGCAACAGGGTCTTCTCAAACTACCCCCAACTTTTCCTGAGCTGCTGAAAAATCCTGGGTATCTCCCATCAGCAGTTCCAGACGCTCTTCAGTGGCCTCTTTGGGCGCGAGTTCGCCCACAAGGCGGCCCTTACGAATCACCAATAAATGAAATAAAGCGCTGATTTATCATGTTGCTTCCCAGCCGAATAGAGCGGGGCTGTGGCTCCTGATAGCTGCTATTGTCTGCAGGGCTCCTTCATCTGGTCTGACCAGCCCACAAACGACTAATGATGCAACATCCAGGGTCGCCCACAAGATTGGAGTCGATACCTTCGGGAGTTTGAGTCAGAGTTTGAGTGCTGTTCCCGCCTGATCAACTTAGGTTCTCTTTCACCCTTTGGAGCTGGCAAGGAACTAGAAAGTTGAATCATGGGAACCGAAATAAGACGCTTACCCTCTTGCTTACAAGTGGGGCAGTACGCTGGATCCCGGTATTGAGACAGAGGTCGCCATAACTCAAACTCACCACAGCTTTGACACTTAAACTCATACAGGGGCATCTTCTTACTCCAACACTTGAGAAAGATATCAAGATGGCTCGAAACATCTAAGAACAGCTAAGGATTTACCTGGGTAGGATATCTATCTCGAAGATTTGTGTAGGAATGGCCACCGTACAGCAAGCATTAGGAATATCGACGATCCCGCTCACCCTGCCCTCCACGGGTGCAGAACTGAGCAGGAGATAAGCTTGTTCTCCCGTAAAGCCAAACTTTTTCAGATATTCGATGGCATTTAAGCAGGCACGTCGGTAAGCAATGTGAACATCCATATAATGTTGCTTACCTGTAAACTCGTCCACAGAAATGCCCTCAAAGACAAGATATTCTGAGTAACGCGGCTCTACAGGGCCAGGCTTAAAGATGGGATTAACCAATCCGTACTTCTCGACGCCACCCTTAATTAGATCAACATGGAGATCGATATAGCCTGACATTTCAATGGCGCCACAAAAAGAGATCTCTCCGTCCCCTTGTGAGAAGTGAATATCTCCCATCGACAGCTTGGCACCCTCCACGTAAACCGGAAAGTAGATCCGTGTTCCCTTAGACAAGTTTTTGATATCGCAGTTACCGCCGTGCTCCCGTGGGGGCACCGTCCGGGCCGCTTCGGCAGCAACCCGCTCATACTCTGACTTGGGCAGGGTTCCCAAAATCGCGTTCTTGGGATTGGGCAAGGCGGCCAGCACAGGCTGATTACCAGATAGGCCCGCGCCGTAAGTGCGCAAATCAGGAGCCGAAGCAACCAGCTCAGCCTCCCGCTTGTTCCAAGTTGCCAGCAACTTGTGGGATGGAGCGCAGCCGATGAGGCCAGGGTGGATAATGCCGGCAAAGCGCACATGAGGAATGTGTCTGGAAGTGGTGTAAATACCCTGAAAATCCCAGATGGCCTTGGCCGCATTGGGAAAATGATCGGTGAGGAATCCTCCGCCATTTTCTTTGGCAAAAATACCCGTAAACCCCCACTCGTCTCCCGGCAGTGGCCCAATGTCCAGCAGATCGACGATCAGGATATCTCCAGGCTGGGCGCCGTTAACCCAAATAGGCCCACTTAAAACATGAACAACACTTAGGTCAACCTGCTCAATGTCGGAAGGATCATCGTTGTTCTTAATTTGTCCATCCGTCCAGTCTTTACACTCAATTCGGAAGACTTCGCCGGGGTTCACAGAAACCACCGCAGGGATGTCAGGATGCCAGCGGTTGTGACCCGGCAGATCCTGTTGATCCATCGGCTTGGTCAGGTCAACTTTAAACAGCGTTTTGGGCATCGGATCTATCCTTGAGCCGTCGCTCTGGAGTCAGGCTGCAGATGCCTAAAAGTGTATCTCCGATGAAGGAAGCAATACTGTAGTAAGGGCTACAGTTGATAGTGCTGTTGTCTACAATCGTATGGGCAGGAGAACGGCTTAGATCGACAGGCTGTTTCACCTCGGTTCAAAGTAACTATAGTCATTGCAAACGGTTATGAAACAGCTTGCTGGTTGATCTCTAGCTCCCCTCTCCCCTTGCGGGAGAGGGGTCGGGGGTACCAACACCCCCTGCCGGCAAAGGCGAACGCGTCAGCGGCGCGGAGCGCTTGGGACGGCAGCGAAGAGTCTTAACCTTGTTTGAAACGACTATGGACATTTCAACCAGATTCAAACGAGAAGCTGCTGCTGGAACAGGTAGCCTAACCGCCGCTAGTCCAGCGCTCGCGCCTGGGCCAGGAACTCCGCCACCGTCAGGGATCCCCAGTCTTGGCCGTGGCGTTGGCGCACGCTCACTGTGCCGGTTGCCTGTTCTTTTTCTCCCACAATGAGCATGAAGGGGATCCTGGCCTTCTCGGCGTTGCGGATCTTTTTGGGCAGGCGGTCGCTGTCGGCATCGATGTGGACGCGGATCCCCTGTTCCCGCAGGTGATCCCGCACCTGGGTGGCATAGCCCAGGTATTGGTCGGAAACGGGCAAAATGCGCACCTGTTCCGGTGCCAGCCAGAAAGGAAAATCCCCGGCATATTCCTCGATGAGGATCCCAATGAGCCGCTCCAGCGAGCCAAAGGGAGCGCGGTGGATCATCACCGGCCGCTGCCGGGATCCGTCTTCGGCTATATAGTACAAATCAAAGCGCTGCGGGTTTTGGTAATCTACCTGCACCGTGCCCAACTGCCACTCCCGATCCAGCGCGTCGCGGAAAATAAAGTCCAGCTTTGGCCCGTAGAAAGCCGCCTCCCCAATCCCTTCAAAATGCGGCATTGATAGCTTCTCCACCGCTCGCCGAATGGCATTTTCGGCCATATCCCACTCTTCCGGGGATCCCAGGTATTTATCGGACTTGGGATCGCGGAAACTGAGGCGGGCGCGAAAATCTTTGAGTTTGAGCTTCTCGAAAACGACCAGAATGAGATCGACAACCTTGAGAAACTCTTCTTCCAACTGATCGGTGCGGACAAACAAATGGGCGTCGTCCACTGTGAAGCCGCGAACGCGGGTCAAGCCTCCCAATTCCCCCGATTGTTCGTAGCGATAGACGGTGCCGAATTCGGCATAGCGCAGCGGCAAATCGCGGTAGGAGCGCAGCTCCGATTTATAGATTTGGATGTGAAAAGGGCAGTTCATCGGCTTCATGACAAAGCCCTGCTCTGCCGCCCGCGCCTGCTCATTCTCCGCCATCATAGGGAACATGTCTTCCCGATACTTTTGCCAGTGGCCGGAGATCTTGAACAGATCCACGCGGGCGATGTGGGGCGTCACCACCGGCAGATAGCCCCGCTTGAGCTGCTCCTGCTTGAGAAAATCCTCCAGCACCCAGCGCAGAGTAGTTCCTTTGGGGGTCCAAAGGGGCAGGCCCGGCCCCACCTCGTCGGAAAAGATGAAAAGGCCCAGCTCCTTGCCCAGCTTGCGGTGATCCCGCCGTTTGGCCTCTTCCAGCCGCCGCTTGTATTCCTTCAGCTCCTCTGGCGTCTCCCAGGCGGTGCCGTAGATGCGTTGAAGCTGGGGCTTGGTCTCATCCCCCCGCCAATAGGCGCCGGCCACGCTGAGCAGGTCAAAAGCTTTGGGGTTGATCTCCTTAGTGTTTTCCACGTGGGGGCCGGCACAGAGATCCCACCACTCGTCCCCCAGATGATAAATGGTGATCGGCTCGCCTTCGGGGATGCTGTCTAGGATCTCCAACTTGTAAGGCTCGCCGAGGGCTTCAATGCGGCGTCTGGCTTCTTCCCGGCTCACCTCCTCGCGGATCACCGGCAATCCTTTCTTGATGATCGCCTGCATCTCTTTTTTGATGCGCTCCAGATCTTCCGGCGTGAAGGGCTGGGGATGGTCAAAGTCGTAGTAGAAGCCGTAGTCGGTCGTCGGGCCGATGGTGACCTGGGCCTTGGGAAACAGCTTTTGCACCGCCATCGCCAAAACGTGGGAGGTGGTGTGGCGGATGCGCTCCAGCTTGGGAGATTCGTGGGTACGCAGCAGCTTGAGAGGGCTGTTGGCCTGCTGAGGCGACGCGGCTGGTTGAGACATCGGAACCCGCTTAACGACAAAAAAACGACTATCCGTGTCCCTATCTTAGGCTGAGCCCAGGGCAGACGGGATCCCAGGCGGGGGGAATTGCCCCCTTGAACCTCAGTCCACAACCCGGCCAGGAAAAAGGGGGGAAAGCACACAGTATTCTAGAAGTGTGGCAACCCCTTCGATTCATGGTCTCTTCGCTCGCCAACCTTGCCGAACGCTCTGCCGCCGCCTCCGAAGCGAAACCGGTCTCCTCTTCTGAATCTGGAGTTGCTCCGGTTATCGCCGCCATCGATGTGGGCAGCAACTCCCTGCACATGGTGGTGGTGCGCATCAATCCCCACATCCCCAGCTTCACCATCATCTCCCGCGAAAAAGCCACCGTCCGCCTGGGAGAGTTTTGCAGCCAAACGGGCGCCCTGACGCCTGCCGCCATGGAACGGGCGCGGGTGGCTCTGGAGCGGTTTTGCCGCCTTGCTGAAAGCTTTCAGGTGCAAGATATTGTTGCGGTGGCCACCAGTGCCGTGCGCGAAGCCCCCAACGGGCTGGAATTTTTAAAGCGGATAGAACAGGAGCTGAGCCTGCGGGTAGAGCTGATCTCAGGCCAGGAGGAAGCCCGCCGCATCTACCTGGGCGTGCTCTCGGCCATGGAGTTCCACAACCGGCTGCACGCGGTGGTGGATATCGGCGGCGGCTCCACCGAGCTGATTCTGGGCAACGGCCAAGAGCCGGAGTTCCTGCGCAGCATCAAGGTGGGAGCGGTGCGCCTGACCCAAGCGTTTTTGCGCCACGACCCACCCACCCCTGCCGAGCTGCAGGCCCTGCGACAACACATCCGCGGCATGCTGGAAGCTCCCATCGAGCAGATGAGGCGCATCGTTGCTGCTTCCCAACAGCCGGGATCCCTGACCTTGGTGGGCACCTCCGGCACCATCGAGTGCCTGGCCCAGTTGGATGCCCGCCGCCGCTTGGGTGCTCCCCCCACTCGCCTGCAGGGGTATGAGTTCAGCCTGGAAGCCCTGCGGGGCTATGTCAAAGAGCTGCGCTCTCTCACGGTAGCCGAGCGGCAAAAGCTGCCCGGTCTGGGAGAAAGACGCGGGGAGATCATCCTGGCCGGGGCGGTCATTTTGGAGGAGGTGATGAGCCTGCTGGGGGTGGAGCGGATCCAGTTTTGCGAGCGGGCGCTGCGGGAAGGGCTGATCGTAGATTGGATGATCGGCCAGGGGCTCATTGAAGATCGGCTGCGCTACCACAGCTCGGTGCGGCGGCGCAGCGTCCTCAAGTTGGCGGAAAAATACCAGGTGGAGATCCCCTATGCCGAGCGGGTGGCGGAGTTTGCCCTCAGCCTTTTCGATCAGACCCGCGGCATCCTGCACTCCTGGGGATCCCGGGAGCGGGCTCTTCTCTGGGCGGCCGCCATGCTGCACAACTGCGGCCACTTCATCAGCCATGCCGCCCACCACAAACACTCCTACTACCTCATCCGCCATGGGGAGCTCCTGGGCTTTAACGAAGAAGAGGTGGAGGTGATCGCCAACCTGGCCCGCTACCACCGCAAGTCGCCCCCCAAGAAGAAGCACGAGAACTTCCAGCGCCTCAGCGACGAGCGAGATCGCCAAGTGGTGCTGGAACTTAGCCCCTTGTTGCGCATAGCCTGTGCTCTGGATCGCCGCCGCCTGCAGGCCATCCAAGCGGTGCACTGCCGCTTTCAGCTTCTGGGAGAAGGCCCCCGCCAGATGGAGCTGATTTTGGATCCCAGGCATCCCAACGACGACTGTGCCCTGGAGCTGTGGAGCTTGAACGAGAAGAAAAAGGCCTTCGAGCAACAGTTCAAGCTGCAGGTGATTCCCAAATTATCCACCCAGATCCAGCGCAGCGCGGATCCCTTTGAGGCAGCCGTCTAGCCAAGGGGCATATAGTCGTTTCAAACAAGACGAAGACACTTTGCCGCCGACCCCCTCTACCCTCACCCCCGGCCCCTCTCCCTGAGGGAGTCAGCCCTCACCCCCGGCCCCTCTCCCTCAGGGAGAGGGGAGTTAGGGATAGTGCTCCGCGCCGCCGGCGCGTTCGCGACAGCATTGCGTAGTAATGACGACGCGGAGAAATGTTTTATTACCATTTGAGATGGCTATAACTACCAGTCTGCCGGTGATCGCCAATAGCTGGGCAATCGGATCGTACGCCTTTAACTACAGCTTGCGCCAGCGGGATAAAGTTTTCACGATGCTGCGCGGCAAGTTTTGCTCAGGGAGCGATGGTGATTGGCGAGGGGCTGGTTTGGGTGGCTCTTTGCCCGCCCCGCTCCAGGATCACCTCGATGAGGCCGTTGTTGACCGGCTGCATGTTGAAGGGCAGTTGTTGCTGGGTTTCATAGAGTCCGGGCGCCACCTCCCGCATCTCCACCTCTGGCGTCACCCCGACGATGCGAAAAGCTGCCCGCCCCCCTGGATCCCCTCGCATCGTCACTTTGAGGATCTCGCCCATGCGCAGGCTGGTGCTGTTGGTGGTAATGCTAAAAATCTGAGGCGGCCCAGCAGCGACAGGCCGAGAAGCTGGCTGAATGGTGGAGCGAGTTCCCTTGGATCCATCGATTGCAAAAGGGAAGATCTCGCGGTACTCCTGGCTGAGGCCGTCTTTGCTGAGCACAATTCGCAAAACAGGGTTGCTGGCTTGGTGGGTGGGGGCCACCACGTAGGTGCCCTCGTAGTGGTTGGGTCTCACTTCTCGCATCGGCTGGTTGAGGGCCAGATTCCCCAAATCAAACTGGGCGATCCCTCCCGAGTCCCCCCAGATGGCAATGGTGAGGATATCCCCTTCCACCAGGTCGCGCTGGGGATCCAGGCGAATCGCCGCAATGCGCGGATAGCGGTTGCCGGCTGCGGCCAGAGGAGCGGGGGTAGCCGGCTGCGGCAAAGGGACAGAAGCAGGTAACACCGGTTCTACCGACGGGGGAGCGACATTGCCCAGGGCCAGTTGAGGGAGCCGCCGCTGAACGCGGGTGCTGACTCCATTAAGGCTCAGTTGGATGCGGATATCGGGGCCGAAGGCGCTGTCTTGAGGGCCAAGGGTGTAAACGGCGCGGTAATAGCCGGGCTGCACCTCCTGCATGGGCAAGCCCCGCACCAGGTCGCCAATATCCACCGTGGCCCTGCCGTTGGGAGTACCCTGGGCCTCAACGGTCAAGGTTTTCCCTGCCGGCACCACTCCCGACTCAGGGATAACCCGCGTTTGCAAGATTTCGGGTTGGATGGTCTCGGCCACCGCAGCGGGAGAAGGCCGCAACTGCACCACCGGAGGCGGCAAGGGTGGAAGCTGACCGCGATACACCAACGCCTGATGTAACAGCACCGCCCCCTCAGCTCGGCTCAGCACCCGATTGGGCCGCAGCCGGGCGGGATCCGGCACATTCACCAATAGCCCCGCTTTGCCCGCCATGGCCACAAAGGCCCGTCCCACCTCCGGCACCTCAGCAGCATCGCTGTAGAGAGCCATCCATTGCTCTATGGCCTCTGGGCTGGGAGGTGGTAACTGCAATGCCCGCACCAAAATGGCTAGGGCTTCCAGGTGGGTGAGATCTCCTTGCGGACGAAACTCGTTGCCCTCATACAGGCGCATCGCCCCTGCCTGCAGCACCGCCTGGGCCGTCCAATAGTCGGGGGTATTGGGCTCGAGATCGCGAATTTCTTGCACCTGGTTGGGGTTGGGGATGTAGCCGAAAAACTCCGTCAGCCACTGGGCCAATTCTAGTCGGGTGAGAGTGGCCGACAGCGGCTCCTGGGTGAGCACCAGATCGGTCTGGCGCTCCAGCGCCGCCACGTAGGCATCGGCCCAGGCCAGTGAGGCTTGCTGCTCTACTCCTTGGGACCAAGCCGGCAGGCTGACGCTCGACCAGCCTAGCGTCCAACACAAACTCAGAGCTAGGGGCCACGAGCACCGCATAGCTGTTACTCCTGTTCCGTTGACATCCCCCCAGGGTCAGCTTACCTCAAAGTTCCGCCTTGCCCTCAAGCCCTCGATACCAGTTGGGATTGCGCCCTTTGGCAGTGGGATCCCCAACCCCCAGGCGTGCGGGCTCACCCTGGGGATCCCTGGGATTGAACTCAGAGGCTGTTAGGAGATCTGACCTATGCAAGATGGAGTCTGGCTTGCCGGCAAACGGCTTGAGCCATCGTCTTGTAACTTGTAGCTGTGCATGCAAATCCCTATCATTGTGTTATAGACTCAAAGAGCCCTTTTGCCCCTAGTGCAGGGAGGAGTTTCATGGCTGGCAACACTGGAGAGCGACCTTTTGTCGATATTATTACCAGCGTCCGCTACTGGGTTATTCATGCCCTGACCATTCCCGCTTTGTTTTTGGCGGGTTGGCTTTTTGTCAGCACCGGCTTGGCTTATGATATCTTTGGTACTCCACGCCCCAATGAGTATTTCACCGCAGAGCGGCAGGAGTTGCCGATTGTCAGCGACCGCTTCAACGCTCTCGAGCAACTGGAAAAGTTAACTCGCTAGGAAAGAGCAGGGCCAGGCTGGCAACTCTTTAGCTTAATCGGCGGGAAGCCCCACACTGTATTTGTGAACTGTATTTACTCAAAAGCAAATCAGTGTCGGGATAAAGGCTGTTTGTGCTACAATTGAGGAGAACAAGTTAAATCTCTGGAGAGTTTTCCTGACTTGTTCCCGACACAGGTCGCACGGTGGCACCACGCTAAGACCTCTGTACCAACAAGTCTGTGAAGCATGAAGACCGTGCTCTATCGGTTCGCGCAGTGTGGCGTAAGCCATGCTGTGCTGACTCAACGAAGATGAGGGTCGGGGATCGTTCACCTGTTGCGATTTGTAAATCTATTTTGTGTTCCAAGAGCCAGGATCTGGACTATGGCGACCAAATCTGTAAACAACCCTGATGAGCCCGTTTTTTACCCTGTTTTTACCGTCCGTTGGTTGGCGGTGCATACTTTGGCAATTCCAACCGTTTTCTTTCTGGGAGCTATTGCTGCGATGCAGTTTATTCAACGGTGAACCCCATGGCTGATCAACCCGAAAAGAATCCCAACACCCAACCGGTAGAGCTAAACCGCACTTCCCTATACCTGGGCTTGCTGCTGGTGTTTGTGGTTGGGCTGCTGTTTTCCAGCTACTTTCTCAACTGAGACTTTAATCCATCTCCGGTCTTAAGTTGAGAAAAGCTGCAGGAATCAATTTCTTTTGGAGGCCAGTTGCTATGACTAGTCAGGCAA
>NZ_JANSIY010000045.1:12270-19968 GCF_047462295.1 Synechococcus sp. H60.3
CATCTCCGGTCTTAAGTTGAGAAAAGCTGCAGGAATCAATTTCTTTTGGAGGCCAGTTGCTATGACTAGTCAGGCAAGGATCCCTTTGTGGATAGTGGCTGTGGTTGTCGGTTTGGGTGTAGTCACGGTGGTTGGGCTTTTCTTCTATGGCTCCTATACCGGTCTTGGGGCCCCCGTGTAGTTTAGGGAAGTAGAGGAGCGCGAGGGGCAGTAATCCACGCAACCCCTCGCTCTGTTTCGTTTTAGGGTACGCTTGACACTCCGCTGACTTTAAGTCGGGGGATTCTTACGCAGTCCACAAGCGGACTTGTAAAAGCACTGTCAAGACGCCTCTACACAGTTCCCTAGGGCAAAGCCCCAAGGTTCAGCTTACTTTGCGGAGCAACGCTTCCACGCTATGCACTGGTCGGGTTCGCAGTAGGTGCTTGCTAAGGCCTCCGGCCCGCTGGGGCAAAGGGAGAGCAACTCAAGTTGCTTGCAGGCTTCTCCACCCTCCACTTTAGTGCGGGGCTACCAAGCTATCCCCCTGTGTAGCTCCGGATCGACAAAGCCCCGCAGTGGCTGGGCATACTCCGAGTCGCTCAGGCCCTTGGCCTGCAGCAGCACCCCAAAGCTCCCCAACCCCAGCGGATCCAGCAGAGCGTGAAGGGCATGTCGCCGTCGCAACACCTGGCCCAGATCCCCCCCCTCGTCGCCAACTTGGCTGAGGTCGGCTAGCCTTTTCGCCAATCCCAGGTTTACCAAAAAGTAGCTCTGCTGGGTGAAGCCCAGGCACTTGAGCCCCAGAGATTCCCCCACCTGCTGCAAGGTGGTAAAGTCCACATGGGCAGTGAGATCTTGGGATCCCACCCAGACATAGGGATCCGCGTAGGTGCCATGTTGGCGGTAGGCCAGGAGCGTGCCCTGGAAGCGCTGGGGGCTGTAGTAGCGCTGGGCGGTGTAGCCGTAGTCAAAGGTGAGCACATAGCCCCGTCGCAGCTTGCGGGCCAAAAGCTGGAGCCACTCTAGGGCCTTGAGATTGACCTCGGTTTGGTAGCCGGAGGGGTAAGTGGCAATCGGGATCCCCAGGCGGGCAAAGTAGGTTTCCAGCGCGGGTGTAGAGGGAGCCCCCAACACTTCTCGGAAGCCCCCCTCTTCCCCCTCTGCCCAATCCACGTAGATTTCCCGCAAGGCCCCTGCCTGCACCTGTACCCGATGGACTGGGAAGGCGTCCACCAGCTCATTGGAAAAAAAGCAGCCGGTTACCGATCCATCTGGGATCTCGTCCCACTCTAGCCAGCGCACCTTCTCGCCATAGCCGGCCAAGCGCTCTTGCTGCAGCCGCCGCAAAAAAGCAGAGCGCTCGAGGATCCCGTACTCCAGGGCTTGCCAGAAGTCAGGCCAAGTGGAGCCCACATAGGCCAGCCAATCTTCAGCCAGGCGGCCGCTGCCCGCCCCCATCTCAATCACCGCAAAATGGGGGGGGGATCCCAAAATGTGCCAGAACTGGAAGATCTGCTCAGCCAACAGTTGGGCAAAATCCGCCGCCAAGTGGGGGGAGGTGCGATAGTCATAGCCGAGGGGGAGATGCTCCCGCTCGTAGTAACCCAGCCCTGGCTCGTAGAGGGCCCACTCCATGAACTGGGCAAAGGTCACTGGTCCCCGGGCGCGAATGCGGCTGCCAATCAGCTCTGGCAACCTTCGGTCGGCCTGCGAGGGCAAAAAGGGCAAACCCGGATTGCCCAAGCCTAAGTCTTGCCTAGAAGGGCTTACCAATGGGGATAGACTCACTTATTCAAGGGACGACGCCAATTTTGGCGGAACTGGCGGTTGGTCAAGAGCAGCAGCGGCCAGAGGGCCGACACCGCCCACTTTCCAGAGCCTGAGTAGATGCGATCTGCCTTGCGGGCTGAGTACCAAACTCCCCCTGCGTAGATTACCAAGAGTAAAAAAGGCCACATCTCTCTCACGTCCTGCGAACGCTGCTCAGCCGGTTGAGGCATCCCCCCTAGTAGGCGTCCTGCAACTCATAGAAGTCAGGCGTGATATAGTCCTTGCGCAGCGGCCACCCAATCCAGTCTTCCGGCATCAAGATCCGCTTCAAGTTGGGGTGTCCCTCGAAGATGATGCCGTACATGTCATAAGTCTCCCGCTCCTGCCAGTCCGCCGACTTCCAGATCCAGTACACCGAAGGCACCCGCGGATCTTGGCGGGGCAGCTTCACCTGGATCCGCACCTCCTGCGGCCGATCTGCCCCGTCCACCAGCTTGATCAGGTGATAGAGGCTGACCAGAGGTTGCCCCGCCCCCAGGTCGTAGCCGCACTGGCACTCCAGGTAATTGAAGCCATAGGCATAGAGGGCAGTACACACAGGCAAGAGAAAGTCCCGCTCCACCTCCAACAGCTCCACTCCGGCGGCATCTCTACCCAGGTACTGATGGTCAAAGCCATTATCGGCGAGGAACTGGGAGACCGGCCCCCGCTCCAGCGTCGCCAATGGTTCTGTCGGCTCGGCTGTCGAGGACGGCTTTTCCTGGGCTTTGTCCTCTGTCATCTCACATTCCTCCCTGCAGCGCTTTGAGCTGTTGCTCTGCTCGCTTGAAGTCGGCCGTTTGCAGTGCCGGTGGCACCGGTAGGCCAATAGCAGCGGCCAACTCCGGCGGCGGGGCTTGGCGAGTTTCGCTCTCCAAGTACTTGCCAGTGATGATCTCTGGCACCGGCTTGAGGTTGTGCTTGACGGTGTAGTAGCGGTGAGTTTGCTGCAGGCGGCCCCGCTCCCGCATATCCTCGGCGGCGATCTTCTTGCGCAGCTTGACGATGGCATCCATGATCGCCTCCGGTCGCGGCGGGCAGCCGGGAATGTACACGTCCACGGGGATTAGCTTGTCTACCCCCCGCACCGCCGTGTAGGAATCGGAGCTGAACATGCCGCCGCTAATGGTACAGGCCCCCATGGCGATCACGTACTTCGGCTCGGCCATCTGTTGGTAGAGCTTGACCAGCGCCGGCGCCATCTTCATGGTTACGGTGCCTGCCGTGATGATCAAATCGGCCGTGCGCGGCGAAGAACGAGGCAACAGGCCAAAGCGGTCGAAATCGAAGCGGGAGCCCAGCATGGCTGCAAACTCGATGAAGCAGCAAGCAGTGCCGTAGAGGAGCGGCCAGAGGCTGGACATCTTCGCCCAGTTGTACAGGTCGTTAACCGTGGTGAGAACAACGTTGTTCGAGAGGTCTGTGGTAACTTGCGGGGCAGACGCCGGAAACAAGACTTCCGGCTCCTTAGAGGTCATGACCATTCCAGCGCTCCTTTTCTCCAAGCGTACACAAGGCCCACCACAAGGATGGCGATGAAAATCAGGGCCTCCACAAAGGCCAGCAGTCCCAAGCGATGAAAGGCCACCGCCCAGGGATAGAGGAACACAGTCTCCACGTCGAAGATCACGAAGACCAAGGCGAACATGTAGTAGCGGATGTTGAACTGGATCCAGGCCTGGCCAAACGGCTCCATCCCCGACTCATAGGTGCTGCGGCGCAGGGATCCCCGCCGCTTTGGGGCTAAGAGCGCAGAAGCTCCCAGAGCCAAGACCGGCAGCAGGGCACAGACGATCAGAAAAACCAGCAAATACTCGTAGCCGGATAAGACAAACACGACGCCAGACCGCCTCCGGTGCTCAACATTTAGATACGTTTTCAGTATAGAGCCAGTCTGGAGCCTCCTGGCGCTGCCCAATCTTTAGTTCTGCTGATGGTCTCGATTGCAGGAGTGGCGTTTCTCCAGCCAACCCCACACCCCGCTCAGCAGGGCTCCAGCCATCAGGATCCCCAGCGCTGGCTGGAACAGAGGCAACCACAGCCGCAGCCAAAGTTTGTAGCCCAGCGGGATCCCAATGAAAGCTCCCGTTACCGAGAAGACAAACCAGACAAAGCCGGCAAACACCAGAAAGACTAGGGCAATGAGAAAATGATCCAGCCAGCGCTTCCAGTCTGAGACGGTCATAGGGATCAAGCCAGAACAAGTTGAGCCTCTCAGATCCTACTACTGGAAACTCTGCCCTCTTCCCTCCAACTCAGCATAAACACTATCCCCCACCTCTCACGGGGGTTGACTTGTCAATATATAGTGGTAGAAATTTAGTTGTACACAACCTGTAGTGTTAAGCCGATGTCCACCTCCTCTGATTCCTCCTTTGCTGCCCGTTTGCGACAGGTGATCGGCAATGAGGCCATTTATGCGTTTGGGCGGCGGGCCGGCATTAGCGATACAGCCTTGCGCAGTTACCTCAAGGGATCCGTGCCCGGCATCGACAAGGCAGTGAAAATTGCCCAGGTGGGGGGGGTGAGTCTCAGTTGGCTGATTACGGGGGAGGGATCCCCTGGCGACGCCAAAACGGAGTATGTATACGTGCCTCTGGTGGATGTGGTTGCCTCGGCAGGGGCCGGGGCGCTGGTGCGGGAAGAGTCCATCGAGTCGGTGCTAGCTTTTGAGCGTAACTGGCTGCGGGCCCATCTGAAGGGGAACCCGGATGGGCTCAGCTTGATTCGGGTGCAAGGGAACAGCATGTCTCCCACCTTGGAAGATGGCGACTGGATCTTTGTCGAGCGGCAAGAAGAGCTGGGGGAGGAGGGCATCTACGTCTTTCAGAGGGATGGCGAGCTGTGGGTCAAACGGTTGCACCGCCTGTCGGGATCCCGAGTAAAAGTTATCAGTGACAACCCACGCTTTCCGTCTTTTGTGGTCGATTGTGCGGATCCCGTCAATGGCCTGACCCTTATAGGGCGCTACCGGGGCCGTCTTAGCTTCGACTAGGCTCTTGCCAAGGATGGCGGGAAGTGGCAGCCTGAGCAACCCCTAATCCTCTTGGCGAGCGGTGGTCGCCGGATAGGATCGACTCTAGGCGTTGAGTTGAGCCCGGTTTTCGCTCCTCGCCTACGCCCAGCCAGCCGGAGGTTTGCCTGCGATGCCTCGCCCATCCAAACGTGCAACGGTCTTTCTCAATCTCTCCAGTGGGCTCCTCTTGGTCGGCAGCGGCATCTGGGCGGGAATGGTGCTCCCGCAGCAGCTTCCGACCCAACCACTGCCAGCTCCCCAGCCGCAGGTCAACACGCCGCCTGAACAGCCTGTCCCCACCCCGCCGCCGCTCCTGCCCACCCTGTCCCCACCCCAGGCCAGTCCCGCAGCGGTGAGCCCGACAGCCGATGCAGCTTCACCAAGTGGGAATCCAAATCACGAGGGCCTCACGGAGCTGGAAAGGGAGATTCGAGAACTCCGCCAGCAGGTGATCCAGCTTTTGATCCGAATTGAAGAACTGGAGTCGCGGCTGCAACGGCTGTCTTCCCAAGCAGTGGCCCCTGAGCCGAGGTGGGAATCGGCCACCGCTGCCGAGATCGCCCCGGAGGGAGTGAGCGTCCCCGCCCCCAGCGCAACGCCGACCCCTACCTCTTTTCAGGTGGGAACTCGAACCATCAGCCTGCCGGGCGATCTGCTCTTCGACTTCGACAAGGCCGAGATTCGGCCTGAGGCGGCCTCGCTGCTGGCCCAGGTGGCGAAATCCTTGGAAGCCATGCCCGGCGCCCGCGTTCAAGTGAACGGTCACACCGACAACATTGGATCCCTAAACTACAACCTGGCTCTTTCCCTGCGCCGCGCCAACGCGGTTAAAGACTATTTGATGAAACTCTTGCCGGAAGGCCATCCCATCAGTTGGACAACCTCTGGCTTTGGCCCTACCTTGCCGGTGGCCGACAACAATACAGAGGAAGGGCGACAGCGGAACCGCCGCGTGGATCTCGTCATCGCCCCCTAGTTTCCCCCCAAAAGTTGGGAGTTGGCAGGCTTAAACAGCGCCTTGGTTTAGAATCGAACTGGCCTGCTCCCTGTGGGGGCGAGGGCCCAGGCAAAACTCTGAGCTTTGGGTTTCGATTTTGAACGCAGCAGGGATCCCGTCGGGTGAAAAGCAGACCTTTGCGCTGAGAGTAGACACAACCCTGGATGCTCTCGGCCAGGTTTTGACGTGGTTTGAGTCTTTCCGCAACGCCGGCATCCCGGGCCCCATCTGGTTGGAATGCCAGTTGGCCTTGGCGGAGGGCTTTACCAACGCCGTTCGCCATGCCCACCGCGCTTTGCCTCCCAGTACACCCATTGATATCGAGCTGGTTCTGATGCCCCAGGGGCTGGAGCTGCGCATCTGGGATCAAGGGCAGGAGTTCGACTTGGAGGGCTTTGCCCAAAACCTGGCAGCCAACAGGCTCCCCAACGCCGAGTCTGAGGGAGGACGGGGCATTTTGCTAATGAAGGCTCTCTCCACCCACTTGAGCTACACTCGCCAGGCGGATGGCCGCAACTGCCTGCTAATCAGCAGGCGCTTCGACGATCCCGCCCCTGTCTCCCAATGACCGGCCTAGGCTAACAGGCCAGCGCTCAACTTGCGAATGGCCGAGCTGGCCACATCGCTGTAGCGCAGCTCACCGGCTAAGATTTGGCCCATGCGCCGAGTGGCTCCCGGTCGCTTGACGCCTACCCTGTAGCCTACGCCCGGAAAGCGGTAGAACAGCGCCGCGATCCGCTTGGCCCAACGCATCTCTGAGCCCCACTCCTGCTGCACGCGGGCGGAGTAGGTCGCCAGGGCTTCCGTATCTCCTGCCAGGGCTTGGTCGATGGCCTGCGCTGCCAGCATGCCGGTGAGGAGGGAGGGGCGGATCCCTTCGGCGGTAAACGGATCGACGACACAGGCGGCATCTCCCACCAAGAGGGCATTTTGGCTGTGCAGGGGTTGATCCCCCTCCCAGAGACAGATGGGATGGCCAAACTGCCTGACCGATTTCAAGTCCACACCAAAGCTTTGGGCGTACTCGGCGGCGATGTCCCGCAAGTTTTGTTTTTCGCCACCCCGAAAGGTGCCCGCCCCGATCGAGTAGCCATCGGCTTTGGGGAAGTTCCAAATGTAGCCGTTGCTCACGGCGCCAAAGTCGAAGTGGGCGGCTGCGGTTTGCGGCTCTGAGACGGGCACTTCTGCTTCCAGGGCAGCAGCCAGGCGGCGCTGCCGGTGTTGAAAGCCCAGCCACTTGGCCATCGAGCCTTTTGCCCCATCGGCCCCGATCACATACCGACCCCAGACCGGGCCGGTGGCTGTCATCACCTGCCAGCGGTCGCTCTGCCACTCAATACCGGAGACAGGACATTCCGTCTGAAGCGCTGCCCCCTGCTTTTGCGCCTGCTGAATCAAGTAATGGTCGAAGACCTCCCGCCGCACCATCCATACCGGCTCTTTCAGATCCAGGTCAACCACAACCGGATCCCCGCCCCGCCAGGTGTAGCGAATTTGCCGGATCTTCAGCGAAATGGCGGGGCTGAAATCGAAGTCAAACCAGGCCGCCACCATGGGAGAAACGCCGCCGCCACAGGGTTTGTAGCGAGGCCAAGAATCCTTTTCCAAAACCAACACTGAGCGCCCCCGCTTGGCCAGGTGATAGGCGGCCGAGCCGCCGGCAGGGCCAGCGCCGACGATGACACAGTCGTACACTTGGGACATGGCTCTCGATCCGTGAACGACTCCCGACACTCCCCTGCGTTGAGTCAACACAATATGGCTTATGCCACGCTGCGCGAACCGATAGAGTGCGGGCTTCACGCTTCCCAGACTTGTTGGTACAGAGGTCTCAGCGTGCGGCCACCGTGCGACCCACGGCGGGAAACTCTCCAGAGATTGAACTTGTTCTCCT
>NZ_JANSIY010000046.1:0-13267 GCF_047462295.1 Synechococcus sp. H60.3
GACCAACAGCAGCCAATTCCCACCAGTTGGGCGTCGCGGGGATCCAAACTCGTGGTTTCCGTGTCCCAGGCTACGATTCCAGAACAGGCCAACAGCTCTTGCCGCAACAGCTCCAATTGCTCTGGGGTATCCACAATGCGCACTGCCGGCAGAGAAGGGGCGGGAGCAGCGGCAAAATCAAACCAAAGGGCCTCGTCGTAGGCAGAGCCATCCCTTGCAGCTTCTGGGGAAGCTGTTCTTGCTTCAGAGGCCTGAGGGGGGATCCCGCCCAAGGTAGCCTGGAGTTTCCGCACTTGAGTAATGAAACTGCGAAACTCTAGTTTCTCCAGCAGCGGCAGCACTTCCTCTGGGTCAAAGCCGGTCAACCTCATGCCCTCCCAGTCAGGCACAAGGGGGACGTCGCAGTGAATCCGAGCCAGAAATTGGGAGTGCCGGGCCGCCGTGATCCCTTCCCTAAGGTACTGCTGGACTTTGCCAGGGATCTCCTCCAAATGGTTGAAAATCTCCTCCAAGCTGCCATAGCGCTGCAAGAGCTCTGCCGCTCGCTTGGGGCCAATCCCCTTGACGCCGGGAATGTTGTCGGAGGGGTCACCACAGAGGGCTTTGTAGTCGACCACTTGCCAAGGCCAGATGCCCAATTTCTCTTTGACCTCTTGGGGGCCAAATTCGCTGACGCGATCTTTGCTGTTGAGGTGCAAAACCCTAATTCTTCCCTCGCGGTCAATCAATTGAAACAGGTCCTGGTCACCGCTTAAGATCTGCACTCGATACTTTTGGGGAACAAGCCTACAGAGAGTCCCCAGAATATCGTCGGCCTCAAAGCCGGGCACTGCCAAAATGGGAATGCGCAGCGCCGCCAACACCTGCTGGAGGTTCTCCACATCTTCAAGAAACTCCGGCGGCGTTTCTGGGCGGCCTGCTTTGTAGGTTTCATCAGCCTCGTGGCGAAAGGTGGGCTGCCGGGTATCAAAGGCAACAGCTACATGGGTGGGGGGGTACTTCTCCAGGACCTCCAGCAGCGATTTCAAAAAGCCAAAGCTAACGCTCGTCGGGATCCCGGTGGAGGTGCGCAGGCCCCCCTCGCGGCTGTGGGCAAAGGCGTAAAAAGCGCGGTAGGCCAAGGAGTGACCATCGACCAAGAGCAGCGTCGGCGTGGGTGCAGCCATCGGCTTAGACCAGGAACTAAGTCCAGCCTAAGGGATCCCGACCTGGACAGGGAGCCGCTCCCTAGGGCCGCCAGGGAAACTGGCGAAAGTTAGGAGGGCGCTTCTCCAAGAAGGCGCGTTTGCCTTCGGCAGCTTCCTCGGTCATGTAGTACAGCAGCGTCGCGTCCCCGGCTAGCTCCTGCAGCCCCATCTGGCCGTCGCAATCGGCGTTGAAGGCGGCCTTGAGGCAGCGGATGGCCAGGGGACTGTGCTGGAGGATCTCCCGCGCCCAGCGGATCCCTTCTGCCTCCAGTTCCTCCACAGGCACCACCGCATTGACCAGGCCCATCTCCAGCGCCTGGGCGGCTGTGTACTGGCGGCAGAGGAACCAAATTTCGCGCGCCTTCTTTTGCCCCACCACCCGCGCCAGGTAGCTGGCCCCAAAGCCGCCGTCGAAGCTGCCCACCCGCGGCCCGGTTTGGCCAAAGATGGCGTTGTCGGCGGCAATGGTTAGATCGCAGATGAGATGCAAAACATGGCCCCCGCCAATGGCGTAGCCGGCCACCAGCGCAATCACCACTTTGGGCAAGGAGCGGATGATGCGCTGCAGATCCAGGACATTGAGGCGGGGAACGCCTGCCTCGTCTAGGTAGCCGGCCTCTCCGCGCACGCTCTGGTCGCCCCCAGCACAGAAGGCATATTTTCCATCCGTATGCGGCCCGGCGCCCGTCAGGAGCACGACTCCAATATTGGGATCCTCCCGCGCATCCAGAAAGGCATCGATCATCTCGGCAACCGTCTTGGGGCGGAAGGCGTTGCGCTTGTGGGGGCGGTTGAGGGTGATCTTGGCAATGCCGTCGGTCTTCTCGTAGAGGATGTCTTCGTAGAGCTTGGCCGTCTGCCACATGGTGTCTAGCGTTCCAACTGACCTCCCATTATCCCGCTAGGGGACAGTCTGCAGGAGGGATCCCACCAGCCCTTCCAGGGTGTACTCCTGGGCCACCACATCTACCCGCCCCAAGATCTGCCTGCAGGTTGCCGCCGTTTTGGGGCCGATGGCCGCAATCTGCACCGGCGGATCCCAGACTTCAGGGCCCAGGCCGGCCTGGTGGAGGAGATGGGCAAAATGCTGCACGGTTTTGGAGCTGGCAAAGGTGAGGATATCCACCTGGCGCTCCTTGAGGGCAGCCACCACCTGGGGATCCGCCGCTGCCGGACAGGCCGACTGGTAGGCCGCCACCTCCACCACCTCGGCTCCGCGTTGCCGCAGCCCCTGCACCAGCTCCTCCCGTCCTCCGGATTCAACGCGGGGAAAGAGGATGCGCTGCCCCTGCACTGGCTCCGGCCAAATGGGCAGCAGGGCTTCAGCCACAAACTCAGAGGGCAGCAAATCTGGGCGGATGCCGTACTGGGCCAGCACCGCCGCCGTTTTGGATCCCACCACTGCCACTTTCAGAGAGTAAAGAGCCCGGCTGTCTCGCCCCTGCTGCTGCAACCGCTCGAAAAAACCCTGCACGCCGTTGGCCGAAGTCAGGAGCAGCCAATCGAACTTCTCCAGGTCAGCAATAGCTGTATCCAAGGGATCCCAGCTTGTAGGCGGCTGGATGACCAGGGCAGGCATTTCCAGCACCCGCGCCCCCTGAGTCTGCAGCAGCTCGCGCAAAGCTGGCGACTGCCCCTCAGCCCGGGTGACCAGCACCGTTTTGCCTGCCAAAGGAGCCGGTGGCGGTAACGGTGGGATCCCCGGCAAAAACTCCTGCCGCAGCCGCACCACCTCGCCCACCACCAGTAGGCCAGGCAGCTTTTCCGGCTCCAACCCTTCCCCCTCTTGCAGCTCTGCCAGGGTGCCCACCCAAACCTGCTGCTCCGCCTGCCCTGCCCCCCAGATCACGGCGGCGGCACGCTCCGGTGGGATCCCAGCTTGCCTCAACTGGGCCGCAATCTGCTGCCGCTGCCGGGATCCCATCAAGATCACCAACGTATCCAACTGGGCCAGAGCGCCCCAGGGCAGGGCCTCCAGCTCGTGGGCGGTCAGCACGGCAAAGGCGCGGCTCAAGTGCTTATCGGTCAGAGGGATCCCTGCCCACAAAGGGCCGGCCAGGGCCGACGACAAGCCTGGCCAGATCTCAAACGGGCAGCCCGCCTCCCGCAGGGCCTGCACCTCCTCGCGGGCACGGCCAAAGATCAAGGGATCCCCCGCCTTGAGGTGAACCACCTGCTTGCCCTCTCGGCAGCGCTGGATGAGCCAGCGGATGCCCTCCTGCAAACTTGCTGCTTCGGAACGTCGCCACACCTGCGCCTGGGGGGGCAACTCCGCCAACAAGCGCGCGTCCACCAGCTCATCCACCCAAACGGCCTCAGCCCGCCGCAGGATCTCCAGCGCCCCTTGCGTCAGGCCGTCCCGCCCACCCAGCCCCGCCCCCACCAGATACACCTTGCCCATGCTGCTGCACCCCTTCTCTTGCCCTCTACCTGTTGATCCTGCCGCAAAAGCGGGATCCCACTTGCTTGGCAACTCTTCCTCCAAGCTGAGGCAAAAACCACCTGGTTGCGAGATACTGAAAGCGTTGCAGTCTGAGGATCCCTGCCCATGGCTAGTGTGACTGCAGAGCTCTGGCCCCGACGGCGCTTTCTGGCCAGTGGAGCTGCTCTAGTGGCAGCGGCAGCGGGATCCCGCCGCTCCAGATCCCGGCCCCTGCGCTTAGTCACCAACTGGTACGCCCAGGCAGAACACGGCGGCTTTTACCAGGCCCTGGCCCTGGGTATCTACGCCGACTACGGCCTGCAGGTGGAAATCCGCATGGGGGGAACGGCAGTTAACGTGCTGCAACTGCTGGCTGGAGGAGCAGCGGACTTTGTCCTCGGTGGCAGCCCCGACGCCCTGGCGGCTCTGCAGTCAGGGATCCCCGTGCTCACCGTGGCCGCCTTTTTCCAGAAGGATCCCCAGTGCCTTTTGGCCCATCCGGGCGTGGGCATCGAGCGCCTGGAAGACTTGCGGGGCAAGCCCATCTGGGTCTCTCCGGGAGCCAACCTCACCTACTGGCCTTTCTTGCGGGCTAAGTTCGGCTTCAGCGACGAGCAAAAGCGTCCCTACAACCTCAGCCTCACCCCCTTCCTGCTGGACAAATCCTCTGCCCAGCAGGGCTATGTCACCTCCGAGCCCTTCCGCGTGCGCCAGGAGGGCGGCTTTGATCCGGTTGTCTTCCTGCTGGCCGACTACGGCTATTCCCCTTATGCCACCACGCTGGAGACTACCCGCCCCTTTGCCGAACAGCACCCGGAGGAGGTGCGAAAATTTGTGGCCGCCTCTATCCAGGGCTGGCAGAGCTACCTGGAGGATCCCCGCCCCGGCAACCGCCTCATCCGCCAGGACAACCCCAACATGAGCGAGGCCCTTCTGGCCTATGCCCACCAAGCCCTAAAAGACTACGGCCTCCTCACTGCCGGCGACGCGGCCACCCTGGGGATCGGCGCCATGACCCACCAGCGCTGGCAGACCTATTTTCAGGAAATGGTGGCCCTGGGAATTGTCGAAGCTGGCCTCAATGTCCGCCAGGCCTACAGCCTCGACTTTCTCCCCGCTCCCACTGCCTGAGTTACATCACCGCCAAGCTCTGCAGCCGCGGGGATCCCTGCATCGCCAGCTCATGGCGCCGGTGCATCTGCTCTGTCAGCAGGTAGGCCAGAGGCGGGCAGCCACTCAGCCGCTGCCGCGGATGGGGCAGTTGGTCGTTGCCGAAGGTGTGGCGGTACTCCTCCGAGTCGATAAAGGCATTGACCATGGCCTGAAAGCCCTGGCGCACCAGAATGTCGTGGTAGGCGGCCACCTCCTCCTTGCTGGCCGGGGCCCGTCCCAAAAAGTGCTTAAAACCCTGCTCCACACAGCGGGTGTTGCAGCCGGCACTGAAAAAGAGCTGCCGGTAGAGCCGGGATCCCCCAATGTGGCGAACCAAGCGCTTGATCCCAATCCGACCCCGCAGAAAGTCCTGCTCGATTTTTTCCAGCTCTCCCGCCTTCTCGTGCTGGTAGGGCTGGCGTTCCAAAAGCTGTTGGTAGGCAGCCCGCAACAGGTTTTGCAACGTTTGCGGATCCCGCTGGCGTAGTTCCATAGCGATAGCTCCCAAGCAACGCGACCGACAAAAACCGATTGGGCAAGAGGTCAACTTAAAGAAACGATGAAGATGGAGTTGCTCGATACACTTTTACAATCGGCATTAACCAGATCCAAAAATTGTCAATGCCAACCCGGAGACCAACCGAGCAAAAGCCCTACTCAAGATTTATCTTGTCGATAAGTTGAACTGGGGAAGCTTGCGATAAATGTTTACAAGAAGGCCCCAGTTTTTTTGAGTTTACGTGATTCTACTTTCCAGCTTTCTACATGGAGAAACTTTTCGTACTTACCCGTAGTTAAAGATTGTGACGTTTTGATTCCCCCAGCCTGGTCAAGATCCAGAATACGAGTAGGAACTGATTTCCTGCTTGCATTGCTTTTGCGGCAGGGCGTATCTGCCAGCAGAGTTTTTGTCTGCCTTGAAGTTGGGGATCCCACCTATGGTGAAACAAATCCGGCTAGATCCTCTATCCCGTGTCTCGGAGGTGGATACCTACAGCAATCTGCTGTCGGCCATTTTGTCGGAGGAGCTCCATGTCTCCAAGGAATGTAACGGCCGCGGCCTCTGCGCCACCTGTCATGTCTACGTCAAGGAGGGCATGGAGAGCCTCACCCCCATCACCCCCCGCGAGGCCAAAACCCTGGAGACGATCACCAGCGCCCGCAGCAATTCCCGCTTGGCCTGTCAGGCACGGGTGGTGGCCGATGGGGTGGTGGTGGAGCTGCCGCCGGGGATGTACGTGAACTCGCTGAAGGATATCGAGGTGCTCATCGGTCGGCGGGCCGAACAAGACTTGCTGCACCCCCGAACAGGGCGCGTTTTGGTGGAGGAGGGCAAGATCATCACCCGTTCCACGATCAAGCAACTGGAAAACGAAGACTTCCGCATCATCGGCAGCACCCTTGCCCAGACCCGCGAGGCCTAAGGGATCCCAACACTCTGCTTGGGTTCCTGCTGTAGTAGATCACGGCTCAGTTTTGTTGAGGAGAAAGCCATGGCCAGCGTTACCACTCGACCGGATCCCCGTCCCGCAGTCACCATGCCGGTGGGCCGCGACAAGCACGCCCACTACAGCTACCGCGATTTCTTCCGCTTTAACCGAGAGCAAGGCACGATCATCGACTGGAACAACACCCAAAACCTGCTGCTCAGCGAAGACTTCATTGTCGGCCTGCAGGCGGGCCTAGAGCGGGAAGTGGGCGATGCCTCTGCGGCGGTGATGTACACCATCGGCAGAGACTGGGGCAGCCGCGATGCCCAGCATTTTTCCCAGTGGTATGAGCGGGAGTACGGAGTTGGGGTCAAGCAGTCCAACCTTCTGTTTTTGCTGGAGACCTGGTGGTGGCCTTTTACGGCGCAAGGCTGGGGCAAGTGGGAGGTGGAAACCGAGTCCAAGCAAAAAGGGTTCCTATTCATCAACCTGTTTGACTCGCTGGTGGCCCGCACCTTGGGCGATGTGGGCAAGCCGGTTTGTCACCTCTATGCCGGGCTATTTGCCGGATTTTTCTCTGCTATGACTTCCCGCGAGCTGGCCTGCATCGAAATCCAGTGCTACGCCATGGGGGAGACCTATTGCAAGTTTTTGCTGGGCGGGCAAGAGCGCATCGATGCCGCCAATTTCTGGGTGAGCGAAGGGGCCAGCGCCCGCGAAATCGAGCAGCGTTTGCACCAACTGTGAGGTCTGCCTGTGGCTTTTGCAATCCTTCCCTTGCCACTTTGGAGAAACGCCCATGGTCACCCTCAACCTAGACACCGATCTGGACTTAACCCAGCCGCTGGCGGTGTTTTTACAGGGGTTGAACTGGGATAACCGGCCCTTGGCCAAAGCTCCCTTCGCTCCAGAATCGCTGTCGGACTCCCCCCTGTTCTTGGCCCAGTCGGTAGGGCAGTTTTTTGCCGGCTGCAATTGGTCGGGCGTCCGCCCGCGCCCTGAGCCACCGCCGGAGCTGCCGCCAGAGGATCCCTTTACGCTTGAGGATTTTGCCGCTTTGTTTGGTGGAGCCTTGCTCTAGCCCTGCTTTGCCCCAACTTGGGTTTTGCTTCCTCGAGCTGCTCGATCTTTTGACTCGTTTTGAGACTGGTTTTGAATCGGGTTTTTTAAGGAGACCTCACCCATGAATGACCTTCACTCCTGGCCGGAGCGCATTGCCGATCGAGAAGGGGATTACCTGACGCCCGACGATCTGCAGGATCTCATCCGCTACGCTCTCTCCTTTCCAGAGCGGCTGGATCTCTACCAAGTCTTGCAACAACAAGAGCTGGCGTGGATCGAGAAGGTTCTGCAACAGCACGGGTACAGCGGTGAGGCAGAATCCTCTCTCACCCCCACTCAGCGCCTCTTGGCCCGGCAACTGGCCTTCTGCTTGCGCTCCCTGGGCCTGAGCTTGTTGTTGGGGGATCCCCTGCCCCTGCGGCAATGGAGGTGTGGGGCGATGGAACGGTATCTGGGTTTGCCGGAAGCGCTCCGGCAGTTGCAGGCGGTGGTGCAGGGATCCCTGCCGGCGGAGCAGCAGGGTTTGCTTGCCCCCTACTGGCAAGCGTTACAGGCTGTCTGCACCCTTTCCCCAGAGCGGCTTGAGCCAGAATTTGCTCCTCAAACCGAGACTGCAGCTCCGTCGGAAGAAGCGCTCACCTTGATGCACATGTTCGTCTAAACCAAGGGGGCTTCCTATGAATTCAATGGTGACCGCGCTGA
Organism: Synechococcus sp. H60.3; assembly: GCF_047462295.1. Taxonomy (NCBI): domain Bacteria; kingdom Bacillati; phylum Cyanobacteriota; class Cyanophyceae; order Synechococcales; family Synechococcaceae; genus Synechococcus; species Synechococcus sp. H60.3. The sequence goes on from NZ_JANSIY010000046.1 coordinate 7,956, forward strand.
TGCAACAAAGTGAGGGCCGCTATCTGCGCCCAGACGAGCTGAAAACCCTACACGCCTATGTGGAAGGGATCCCCAAACGAGTCCGCCTCTATCAAGTCCTACAGGCCAAAGAGCAAGAGCTGGTGGAGCGCGTGATGGAGAAGTTCCAGCCGATGATGCCGAATTTGCCCCGCCAACATGGGCACCTGGCCTGGGAGCGTTGCCGCCGCGATCTAAGCATGGTGTGGCGCTACTGCTGCCTGGCCATGCTGCTCAACGATGAGGATTACCTGCGGGATAAGTTGCTCTACTGGCTGGAGACGATCCTGAAGTCCTTCAAGATGCGTGACCAGTGCCAGCCTGCCTATAAGTTGATGCTCGACTCCCTCAGCGCTGTCTTCGGCCCCGAAGAGAGCGAGGCCATCCGCCCCTACGTGCTCTTGGCCAAGTCGATGCTGGTCAACTGAAGTCAATGGACTCTCGATCCATCCACCAATTACTGTATACAGCCCACTCCCTGCTCATCCATTCCTTGCCCCCTATGGCCAGATGAAGGCACTCCCTACTATCCCAGTGCTCCGTGCTGCTCGCCCAAGGGCTCCGCGCCGCTCACGCGACCACCCCCAGCCCCTCTCCCTGAGGGAGCTTGCCCTCACCCCCAGCCCCTCTCCCTGAGGGAGAGGGGAGCTGGGATCCAGGCAACCAACTTATTTGAAATGACCATAAAAGCCTAAGTTGCAGCCGCCCTCAAGTCCGTCCATCTCCCCGAGAGGAAAGCCATGATCACCCTGCAAGAGATCCTGCCCGGGCACTGCTTTAGCCCTGCCTACTACATCCGTCCCGACATCCACAGCGGCCTGCTCTACAGCCGGGGAGGATACCGCCTGGCAGCCTTTCCCATGCCTCTCCTGGAAGCCATCTACGCCGGCTTGCGCTACGAGACCGGGCAAGCCACCCGTGTCATCCTCTACAACTGTGGTCGCGAGTGGGGAGAAGCGTTTTTCCGCCGCATCGAAGACGAACTCTCCCGCTACTACCAACAGCCGTTGCAGGAATTGCCGCTGGGGATCTTCCTCGATGCCCTCAGCGAGCTCTGGGCCACCCACGGCTGGGGACGCCTAGAGCTGGATTTTTCCGCTGCTGACCGCGGCTTGGTGGAGGCTAGGATCCGCAACTCCGGCTTTGCCCTGGCTGCTCGTGCCAGCCTCAGCCCGGAGGAGCTGTCTGCGCAGCGGGAGCCTGCCGGCTATCTAGAGGCAGGAATGCTGGCCGGCCTCTTCTCGTTGCTCTCGGGCCGGGATCTGGTCTGTGTGCAAACCACCTGTGAATCCCTGGGAGCCGACTGCAACCGCTTTCTCATCGGCACCGCTCAGCGGCTACACAATGGTGAAGAATGGGTGCGCAAGGGCCTCTCCCACGAAGAGATTTGGGATCGGCTCGCCGCCGGTTCCTAGAGAGGGATCCCTGTTTCCAGGCTGGCAGAGAAGGAGAGAATTGAATTTTTCCAGGTCTTAAGACTTGTAAAGAGAAAGACAATTCTCCCTGCTCAATTCCTCACCCTTTTGCAAAGTTTTTTTGGCTCCTCGGCCAGTAGGTTCTCAACTGAGCAGCCGTCGGGATCCGAGTTGCTAAGAAAGTTAGCTGTCCTTAGGGATCCCTGCGTAATATATTTTTTCACACGCTCCCCTACAAATTCGCCATCCTAAAAGTAGGAGCTATCCCAAGTCTTGAGCAGTTCGAAGGGGGAGAGGCAATGAATGCTCAGCAACGTAGCCAAATCATCGCTTCGGAGTGGATGATCGACAGCCAAAATCCGGTTCATTCCATTTCCCGGCTGAAGCGGCGGGCAACTTACTCCGACGTTACCCTTTGGTGGCTGGTGGTGCAGCTCAACCTGAGCGAACGCAACTCCATTCATTCTGATCCTCGCTAGGGGCCAGAAGCGAATTCCAGCCTAAAAAATTCCCCCTCCCACGTTTAACCTCGAAATAAAAGAAGAGCTGAAACTTGAGGTAGAGGACTTCTCAAGCAACAGCTCTTCCGTTGAAGGCAAAAGCGGGGATCCCGACACCCTCTAATCGGTCGGGGGCAAGGCCGCCACCTGAGCCGGCTGCACCGGCAAGAGGGGCCGTTGCACAATTTCCGTCGGCAGGACACTGCGCAACTGGGCCGCCACCGCTACCGTCGTGACATCGTAGGTCTGGGTAGCCAAACGGGGGTAGAGGCCGATGCCGAGGATGGGCAAGAGCAGGCAGAGGGCGACAGCCATTTCCCGTGGGCGCATGTCCCCCAGATACTCCTCTAGCACCAGCCCGGGATCCTGAGCTCCATAGAACACCTGCCGCAGCAGGGAGAGCAAGTAGATGGGGGTAAGAATGAGGCCCACCGCCGCCAGCAGGGCCACCCCTGCCTTAAAGGCCGGCGCATAGGCGTCGCTGGTGGTCCAGCCCAGCAACACCGTCAGCTCACCCACGAACCCGCTCATCCCCGGCAGCGCCAACGAGGCCAAAGCTCCTGCTGTAAACAGGGCAAAGGTCTTAGGCATTTGCTTGGCCAGCCCGCCCAACTTGTCGAGAGCAAGGGTGTGGGTGCGCTCGTAGGTGATCCCTGTCAAGAAGAAGAGCACCGCCGCAATGAGACCGTGGGAGATCATCTGCAGCAGGGCGCCGTTGAGGCCTAGCTCCGTAAAAGTGGCAATGCCGATCAACACAAAGCCCATGTGGGCAATGGAAGAATAGGCCAGGCGCCGCTTGAGGTGGTTTTGCCCCAAAGCCCCCAGCGCCCCGTAGATGATGTTTACTGTGCCCAACACCGCCAGCACCGGGGCAAAGGACACATGGGCTTCCGACAGCATGCCCACGTTCAGGCGGATGAGGCCGTAGCCCCCCATCTTGAGCAGCACCCCGGCCAAGATCATCGAAATGGGCGCCGAGGCTTCGCTATGGGCATCCGGCAGCCAGGTGTGAAACGGAAAAATGGGCAGCTTCACCCCAAAGGCAATCAGGAAAGCTGCATACGCCAAGACCTGCAGGGCCAGCGGGTAGGATTTTGCACCCAGCTCTGCCATCTCCAGGCTGAAGCCCTCGCCGTAGAAGGCCATCGCTAGGGATCCCACCAGAATAAAAATAGAGGCGGCAGCGGTGTAGAGGAGGAACTTGGTGGCAGCATACTGGCGTTGCGGCCCACCCCAAATGGAGATGAGAAGATAAACGGGTACCAGCTCGATCTCCCACATCAAGAAGAAAAGCAGCAGATCCTGCGCCAAGAACACACCCACCTGGGCGCCATACATCAATAGCAGCAGGAAGAAAAACAGGCGCGGCTTCTGGGCTACCTCCCAAGCCGCCACTATCGCCAAAGTCGTAATCAAGCCCGAAAGCAACACCAGCGGGAAGGACAGGCCATCCACCGCCAGCGACCAGTGCAGACCAATTTGGGGTACCCAGGCGTAGCGTTCTGCCAGTTGCAGTGAGAAATCCTGCAGGTTGTAATGCCGCCCGAAAACATAGACCATCAGGCCCAAATCCAAAGCCCCCACCGCCAGGGCATACCAACGCGCCCAACGGCTCTGGGGGAGCAGAGGGATCCCAAAGGCTGCCAGCAGCGGCAGGAGCACCAGGGCCGACAGCCAGGGAAACTCAAGGGAATTACTCATGGCCGGGAATAAGTACTTATGCTCAACATACTAATGATATGAAGCTATGTAAACAAATGGAAAGCGATTTTTACAAAAAAATCTGCGCAATAGCGCAGATCTGGAGAAGGTTTCTCTGATGCTAAGCATCGAGGATCGCCAAGAGAGCGGCAACGGCGGCCTGGGTGGAAAGTCCGTCAGAGTTGGCGAGAGAACCTGGCTGGCCAAGCCAGGTCTCGGCTCCCGCACTCCCTCGACACCTGGGAACTAGGCAGGATCTACTCGTCTTCGGCGAAAACGAAGCGGTGCAACTCGTCCAGGGTAGGCTCAGGGCTTTCCAGCGCGAAAAGGACGGCATCCTCAATCACGGCGCTCACCTTTTCCTGAATGGCCTGGAAGTCCGCCTCAGTCATCAAGTTGTGTTCGAGGGCGTAGCGCTCCAGTTGCTTAATGGGATCCCGCTGCCGCCAGAACTCTTTTTCTTCCGGGCTGCGCAGCTCGTCGGGGTCGGCCAACGAGTGGCCACGGAAACGATAGGTGATGCACTCCAGCAGGGTGGGGCCTTCCCCGGCGCGGGCCCGGGCGATAGCTTGCTGGGCAGCCTCCCGCACCGCCAGCACGTCCATGCCGTCCACTTGGTAGCCGGGCATGCCAAAAGCAGGGCCCTTGAGGTAGATGTCGGTTACTGAAGTGGCCCGTTTGTGGGCCATGCCGATAGCCCAGAAGTTGTTTTCCACCACATAGAGGATGGGCAACTTCCAGAGGGCGGCCATGTTGAGACACTCGTAGAACTGGCCGTTGTTGCAGGCTCCATCCCCAAAGAAGCAGGCTGTCACCTGGTCGGTGCCGCGGTACTTGGCCGAAAAGGCCGCCCCTGTGGCCACCGGGATCCCCTCGGCCACAAAGGCATAGCCGCCCAAAAAGTTGTGCTCCGCCGAGAACAGGTGCATCGAGCCGCCGCGGCCCTTGCTGCAGCCGGTGGCCTTGCCGAACAGCTCCGCCATCACCGCCCGCGGGGGGATCCCGGCGCTGAGGGCATGCACGTGATCCCGGTAGGTGCTGCACACGTAGTCGGTGGGCTTGAGCGCCTTGATCACCCCCGTGGACACCGCCTCCTGCCCGTTGTACAGGTGCACAAAGCCAAACATCTTGCCCTTGTAGTACATTTCGGCGCACTTGTCCTCAAACAGGCGGCCCAACACCATGTCTTCGTAGAGCATGCGGGCCTCTTCGGCAGAGATGCGAGCACTAGCCACGGGAGGGGTAAGTTCCTGAACCATGCTGGAAGGTGATTAAGGGTAACCCATTTTTGCAGTCTTTTAATTATCCCACGCTTGGGGGCACTTGCAATCCTGCTGAAGGGGAGATCGAGGTGGATCCCAGTTCTGGAGGAAGGGGGGTAGACTGAAAGATTAAGGCAGGAGGCATTGCCATTGCAGCAGCCGCATCGAAGTCAGAACTCCGTCCCGCTGAGGCGAATACTGCAAGAGCAGGTATCCTGGCAAAGGCTTTTTCTAGGGGGGATCTTCTCCTGGAAGCTGAAGGGCCGGCCAAGATAACGGGGTGCGCCTATGGGAGCCCGTTGGGTTAGCGGTTTTGCGGCGGTGCTATTTGCCCTGACGGTCACCCTGCTAGGGGGCTGGTACTTCACGGCAGCCATTGGGCTGATTATTTTTCTGGCGCAACTGGAGTTCTTTCG
>NZ_JANSIY010000046.1:13367-19177 GCF_047462295.1 Synechococcus sp. H60.3
GTCACCCTGCTAGGGGGCTGGTACTTCACGGCAGCCATTGGGCTGATTATTTTTCTGGCGCAACTGGAGTTCTTTCGCTTGGTGCAGGCCAAGGGCAATGCACCGGCCATGCGCACCACCATGTTTTCCAGCCAGGTGCTGGTGATTTTGCAGCAGGTTAAGCCGGAGTGGACCAGCCCTGCTTTTATCGTGGCCGGTTCTGTGATCTGCTTTTATCTGCTTTTTAAGCCCAAGCTGGCCACTATCGCCGACATTGCCACCTCGATTTTGGGATTGTTTTACTGCGCGCTGTTGCCCAGCTTCTGGATCCGCGTCAGGGCTTTGTCTTTTTCCCAAGGACTGGGGGAAGGGCTGTGGATTACGCTGTTGGCTATTGGCTGTGTCATTGCTGCCGATGTAGCGGCCTACCTCTGTGGGCGGGCCTTTGGGCGCACCAAGCTCTCCCTCCTCAGCCCCAAAAAAACGGTGGAAGGGGCCGTGGCCGGGATCGCGGCCAGCATGGCCCTGGCCATGGCCGGAGCCTACTATCTGAACTGGCCCTGGCGCTGGTGGAGCGGCAGCGTGCTGGGGTTTTTGATTGGGCTAACGAGCCTGTTGGGCGACCTAACGGAATCGCTGATGAAGCGGGATGCCGGTGTCAAAGACTCCGGGGATCTCATCCCCGGCCACGGCGGCATTTTGGATCGGGGCGATAGCTACGTCTTTACCGGACCTCTAGTGTTTTACTTTATGGAATGCCTGGAATGGCTCAACGCCTATTTCAGCCGATAATTGCGATAATTCCCACCCCAGCCGAGAAGATTCTAGACACAAGTTTGCCTTTAGAAGGTTGGACAATCTGTGCGCAATCCTCGTAGGAATGGTACGACCAAAGCTACCCTTGGAACGGAGAAATCTCTGGTCTTTTGGCTCTTCAGCTATCTCGTTCCTCAACCTTCTCTTGCTGCACTTCTAAGATGACCTGCCTGACATTTTCCAGACAGCAAAACCCCTGGGGGTTGTTGACCTGGCAGCCACAGCGCCTGGCTTTGATGTGGGTGGCAATCTCGGCAAGAATGGCCTGGGGCGTTGTGGATCCCTGCAGCTCCTGCCGAATGCGCCGGCGCGTCCATGCAAAACAGTAGCAGACGGGTACGTCCTCGCCACTTTCTTTTTGAAAGACTGGCACCTTGAGGTCGTCAACCCCAAAGCTTTGACCTTGCTCAGAAAAATAAACAACAGGACAAATGGGATCCCGGCAAAACGCATAGTTGCTGTCCGCATCCAGTTGTGCCAAAGCTCGAGGGAACAGCAGGCTCTTCAGGGTAATCAGTTGAACCGGGATCCCTTGCTCCCCGCTCCTTGGACACAAGGGCTGCCAAGCATTAGCAGAAAATGGTGCAAGGGGTTCTCTTGTCATGGGTTATCGAGCTGTTGTTGGAAGATAGTGCAAGAGGAACTTTTCTCTTGTTCAGAAAATTTCTGTTGACACTGTTCAATAAGTGTCGATAGCTCCCCTTTGAGTTCCTGCAGATGGGCAATTGACTTATCGATTTGTCTAAGTTTTTCCGTTAGCTTTACGTACACCTGCCAGCAGGGCAGAGCTTGCCCGTTCTCCTGAAGCAAGAGCAGTTCTTTGATCTCGGCCAGGGTAAGTCCCAAAGCCTTGGCGCGGGCAATAAAAGCCAGCCGCTCCAGCTCAGGCTCCCCGTAGAGGCGATAGCCCCCCTCCGTCCTGCGCGGTTTGGGAATGAGCCCCAGGCGCTCGTAGAAGTAGAGGGTTTGGGGACTGATGCCCAACTTCTCGGCTACCTGACCCACCCGCAGCAGTTCAGACATGCCCGGTTCTATACCCTCTCTCCAGCAGCTCTCCTAGCCTAAACCCTATAGCTAACTACAAGGTCAAGAGGGATCCCCCGCAAGTCCACCCCGGCAAAGAGAGCCGCAAGAGCCCGTCAGGCTAAAGTAAGCCTGCTAACCTATTAGGGTAGTTCTTCGAGAAGCCCTGGCCTAGATTCGGCATGACTGCTGCACCTGCCCTTGCCCACCTGCCCAGCCAGTACAACCCCTTTGCAACCGAGCCGAAGTGGCAGCGCTTTTGGGAGGAAAAGGGGTTTTATGTGGCGGATCCCAAGGCGCCGGGAGAAGCCTTCAGCATGGTGCTGCCCCCGCCCAACGTCACGGGCAGCCTCCACATGGGCCATGCCTTTGCCTTTACCCTGCCGGATGTGGTGGTGCGCTACAAGCGCATGCGCGGCTACAACGTCCTCTGGCTGCCCGGCACGGATCATGCCAGCATTGCCGTGCACACCATCCTGGAAAACCAACTGCGCCAGGAGGGCAAGAGCCGCTTTGACCTGGGCCGCGAGGCTTTTCTGGAGCGGGCCTGGGCCTGGAAGGAGCAATCCCAGGGCACCATCAAAAGCCAACTGCGGCGCCTGGGCCTGTCGCTGGACTGGACGCGGGATCGCTTTACTCTCGATGAGGGGCTGAGCCGGGCAGTTACGGAAGCCTTTGTCCGCCTCTACGAAGCAGGGCTAATTTACCGGGGCGAGTATTTGGTCAACTGGTGTCCGGCCACCCAGTCGGCCGTCTCCGACATTGAGGTGGACAACAAAGAGGTCAAGGGCCACCTCTGGCATTTCCGCTATCCCCTGGCTGCGGATCCCAACCAGTACCTGGTGGTGGCCACCACCCGCCCCGAGACAATGCTGGGGGATACAGCCGTGGCGGTCCACCCCCAAGACGAGCGCTACCGCCATCTCATTGGCCAGTTCGTGCGGCTGCCCATCAAGGAGCGCCTGATCCCCATCATTGCCGACGAGTACGTGGATCCCTCCTTTGGCTCCGGCTGTGTCAAAGTTACCCCAGCCCACGATCCCAACGACTTTGAGATGGGCCGGCGCCATCAGTTGCCCTTGATCAACATTCTCAACAAGGACGGCACCCTCAACGAGAACGGGGATCCCTTCACCGGTCTGGATCGCTTTGTGGCCCGCGAGAGGGTGGTGCAGTGGTTTGCCGAGCACGGTCTGCTGGAGAAGGTGGAGGAGTACACCCACAGCGTGCCCTACAGCGACCGCGGGGGTGTGCCCATTGAGCCGCTGCTCTCCATTCAGTGGTTTTGCGATGTTTCCGGCATGGCGGCCCGCTGCCTGCAGGAGGAGCGGGAGCACCACAACCCCCGCTTTATTCCGGAGCGCTGGACCAAGGTTTACACGGGCTGGCTGGAGAAGCTGCGCCCCTGGTGCATCTCGCGGCAACTGTGGTGGGGGCACCAGATCCCGGCCTGGTACCCCGTCATCGACGGCCAGATCCCTGAGGATCCCCAGGCTTTTGTGGTGGCCCGCAATGCCGAAGAGGCCTGGGCGAAGGCACGGGAGAAGTTTGGCCCGGCCCTCGAGCGGCTGGAGCGGGATCCCGATGTGTTGGACACCTGGTTTAGCTCGGCTCTGTGGCCTTTTTCCACACTGGGCTGGCCGGAGGAGACGGAGGACTTCAAGCGCTACTACCCCACCTCCCTCATGTCCACGGGCTTCGACATCATCTTCTTCTGGGTGGCCCGCATGGCCATGATGGGAGTGCAGTTTACCGGCCAGATCCCCTTCAAAGATGTCTACATCAACGGCCTGGTGCGGGACGAGCACGGGGCAAAAATGTCCAAGTCCAAGGGCAACGGCATCGATCCCATCGAGCTCTTGGACAAATACGGCACCGACGCCCTGCGCTACGCTTTGGTTAAAGAAGTGGTGGGGGCAGGGCAGGATATCCGCCTGGCCTACGACCGCAAGACGGGCGAGAGCGCCAGCGTGGAGGCGGCCCGCAACTTTGCCAACAAGATCTGGAACGCCTCCCGCTTTGTGCTCCTGAACCTAGAGGGGCAAACCCCCGCCCAACTGGGATCCCCGGCTCCGGAGGCGCTGGAGCTGGCCGATCGCTGGATCCTGTCGCGGCTGCACTCCACGGCCACCCAGGTTATCGAAGAGCTGGAAGCCTACGGCCTGGGCGAGGGGGCGCGGCTCTTGTATTCCCTGATTTGGGATGACTTCTGCGACTGGTACATCGAGCTGGCCAAGCCGCGGCTGCGGGGAGAAGACCCAACCTCCAAGCGCACGGCACAGCAGGTGTTGGCCACTGTGCTGGAGACCATCCTCCGGCTGCTGCACCCCTGGATGCCCCACGTCACCGAAGAAGTCTGGCAGCTCCTCACCCAGGCCAACCAAACCACCTCCATCTCCGTCCAGCCCTATCCCGCCCCTGACCCTAGCTGGATTAACCCGCAACTGGAGCGGGAGTTCGGCCTGGTGATCCAGACCATCAGCAGCTTGCGCAACCTGCGGGCAGAGGCTGGCCTTAAGCCCCATCAAACCATCACGGCTCTGCTGGTTACCGAGGATCCCGACGAGCAGCGGATCCTCACCGCCGCTCAAGCCTACATCCGCGATCTGGCCAAGGCCGAGTCCCTAGAAATTACGGGATCCCTGGCCAGGGAACCCAAGCAGGTGGCGGCTGCCGTAGTGGGCACGGTGCAGGTGCTGGTGCCCTTGACGGGGCTGGTGGATGTGGAGGCGCTGCAGGCTAAAGTGCAAAAAGATCTGGCCAAGCTGGAAAAAGAGGCGCAAGGGATCCGCGCCCGCCTGGAGAACCCCAATTTCCTCAGTCGGGCCAACCCGGAAGTGGTGCAGGCCAGCCGCGAGCAACTGGCAGAGCTGGAGGCCCAGATGCAGCTTTTGCAAGCCCGCCTGGAAAAGCTGGGCTAGGGCAACGGGGAGCGCTCTCCTTTGGGGCTCTTGACCTGGGCAGCCGACTTGCGTAGCCTCGAGCTCAATAGCACCGGCTATTTTGCTATTTTTGTGCAAGGGGAGTGGCCATCCCCCATCTCTGTGTTATGATGAAAGCTAATTCGAGATAGATGTCGGTTGTAGCGTTCGGTTCTTCTGATCTTGACGGGTTTTCACGTTTTGTATTGGCAGACGGCTCTCCGAATATCTCGCCCTTTGTTCCTCTCTCTTTCGGAGATCGTCGATGTCAATTTATGTAGGTAACCTTTCCTTTAAGGTGACGGAAGCGGATTTGACCGCTGTTTTTGCTGAGTACGGTTCCGTGAAGCGGGTGCAGATCCCTACCGACCGTGAGACAGGCCGCATCCGCGGTTTTGGGGCTAGGGCAACGGGGAGCGCTCTCCTTTGGGGCTCTTGACCTAGGCAGCCGAATAGCACCGGCTATTTTTGTGCAAGGGGAGTGGCCATCCCCCATCTCTGTGTTATGATGAAAGCTAATTCGAGATAGATGTCGGTTGTAGCGTTCGGTTCTTCTGATCTTGACGGGTTTTCACGTTTTGTATTGGCAGACGGCTCTCCGAATATCTCGCCCTTTGTTTCTCTCTCTTTCGGAGATCGTCGATGTCAATTTATGTAGGTAACCTTTCCTTTAAGGTGACAGAAGCAGATTTAACCGCTGTTTTTGCCGAGTACGGTTCGGTGAAGCGGGTGCAGATCCCCACCGACCGGGAGACGGGTCGCATCCGTGGTTTTGGGTTTGTGGAAATGAGTTCTGAGGCCGAAGAGCAGGCTGCTATTGCCGCTCTGGATGGCGCAGAATGGATGGGCCGCGACCTCAAGGTCAACAAGGCTCGTCCGCGAGAAGAACGCCCCACCTCAGGCTTCCGCTCTGGTAACGCCAACGGCGGCGAGCGGCGGCGCAACTTCCAATCTCGCTATTAAAACGCCTGCTGAGGCTTCTCGGTTTGAGTTTGCCCCTCACCCCCGGCCCCTCTCCCAGAGCGTCCCTCACCCCCGGCCCCTCTCCCAGAGCGTCCCTCACCCCCGGCC
>NZ_JANSIY010000047.1:0-18837 GCF_047462295.1 Synechococcus sp. H60.3
CTTGTTCTCTTCGGCTTTCCGCAATAAATGGAAAATCATGAGCCTAAGCGCGTCCGCTACTTCAGCCACTTCTCGTGCTCAACGCCTTACGGCAATCAAAGGAAAATCATGCTACAGCAGTCAGTTCCAGAGGGCCCTTGCCTTTGTGTGCTCAACGCCTTACGGCAATCAAAGGAAAATCATCTAAGCCTGTTCAGACTAGGCACGGGCCTCAGCAGTTGTGCTCAACGCCTTACGGCAATCAAAGGAAAATCATCAGTACGAAGTTGAGTGCTCTCTTGAAGTCGTTGTTGTGCTCAACGCCTTACGGCAATCAAAGGAAAATCATGAGGGATGTGCCCATGACGAACTCTCGGCAGCCCTTCCTGTGCTCAACGCCTTACGGCAATCAAAGGAAAATCATGTGAGTTGGCACGGGCTGGGTTGCTGCTGAAGCGCGTGCTCAACGCCTTACGGCAATCAAAGGAAAATCATTCCCACCACGGGAGACGCGGCCTACGCCCCGCGTGTTGTGCTCAACGCCTTACGGCAATCAAAGGAAAATCATGAAAGCAGCATGAGGGTACATAACTTGTTCGACCTGTGCTCAACGCCTTACGGCAATCAAAGGAAAATCATCTGGCTGATCCTTGCCTACCAAATGCTGGCTGGACACGTGCTCAACGCCTTACGGCAATCAAAGGAAAATCATCGTCTGAGTGACTCCCCTGTTGGTTGCACCACCTGGATGTGCTCAACGCCTTACGGCAATCAAAGGAAAATCATAGGAGAAAATGAATGGCTAGCCAATTCGCTCTAGAGTGCTCAACGCCTTACGGCAATCAAAGGAAAATCATGGAGCTATAGCCCCCTGTCTCCAGCCTCACCACAGTGCTCAACGCCTTACGGCAATCAAAGGAAAATCATATGTGTCCGGCGCCCCCTGCTCGACCGCTTCCTTATAGTGCTCAACGCCTTACGGCAATCAAAGGAAAATCATGCCGCACCTCAGAATCCTTGCTTTGCAAGGCTCCGATAGCCACTTGGCAAGGTGCTCAGCGCCTTACGGCAATCAGAGGAAAACCATGCGCTTCCATTGTACCCTAACTGGCAGTCAAAGCCTAGCGAACAGGCTTCCCATGAGGGTTCTGAGGTTTTGCAAGCATCTCCAAGCAAGTGGAAACGGCTGGGATCCGCTTACAGCAAGGCTTTGAGGTTTGTTAGAAGCTGAGATACCTCTCACAACGGTGGATTCTTGTTTCTTCAATAGATCCTGTAGCTGCTCTGCTGCTGTGGCCAACTTCCTGGTCGGTTCGAGGTGAGCACCCGCTCCAAACAACGGTTGCAGATCCCCACGATGAGAAGGCCATCTTCCGGCTTGAGGATCTTCTCTAGTTCCCAGCGCAGTTTTTCTCGTTCTCGTAATGTTAGCCAAGTGCGGAAGATTGAGTACTGAATTCGCTCTCCATATCCCTCTAACAACTTCGACGCTTTTCGCCATCGCTTTTGGCAACGTATGTCATAGCATACTAAGTAGCAAACTTTATATTCAGCCATGGTTTACCTCACAACCAAGTTTCCAAATAAGTCACCCTCTCCATTCCATTCTTTTTCTAAAAGGCGAACCTCTAGCTCTAACAAACGACGATAGGTTAAGGAATAGTTAGTGACTGGATGCTTCCACTTTTCCTGCTTGCGATCTTCGTAAATTTGAATCATCTTTTTCCGCCCTTCTTCGCTAAGCCAAACTTGTTGTCCTCGTACGATGAAGTCTGCTTCCGGATCCCATTGTTTACGATTCACTGAAGCTACGATTGGCATATCCACAAGAGGCACGCGAAAGATTTCCATCAAGTCGAGAGCTAGAGGGGGTGCTTGAGAGCGAGGCTGGTGATAGAAACCGAGAGCAGGCTCTAGGCCTACCGTCAAAATAGCGTTCATAACGTCTTTAAGCAAAAGGGCATATCCAAATCCCAGTAGAGCATTAAAGCGATCCTTAGGGGGCCTTCGGTTTCGGCCTGAAAATCGCATCTCCTCTGGCACCTTATCTGATAGCACATAGGGCAAAGCGGCAAAGTAAAGTGCCGATAGATTTCCTTCCAAACCCAGCAAGCTTGATAATGACTCTGCTCGATCGACTTGCTTGAGTACTCGCCTCATTTGGTCAATGGCTTGCTCTACCTCTGGTGGACGAGCAGATCCCAGCCGCATCAAGAACTTACGCTGACTTTGACCTCGACACGCAACCAGCTTCCGAGCTAACTTCAAGCACATTTGAGGATCGCTCAGGGCCTGGTACTGTCGGATCCGGCGTTGGATGCTTCCGTGCCGGGGATCTAGGCTACCAACGTAGCGTCCACCCCCAGAGATTAGGTGAATCCCAATGCCTTGCTCAGCACAGAAATAAATGGCCTGAGTTGAGATTTGAGAAAAACCGTGCAGCACAATTTGCCCGGTTTGCTGAGCAGAGATAAACTCTTCGTTTTGGTTTCGGTAGCTTACTTTAAGACGGAATCCGCTGCGCCCTACCCGCGCCCCCGGCTCTAGAATGTGGACACACTGCCGTTCATCGTCTTCCGGGAAGAGGCGAATAGGCTGCCATTCTCTATCATGAGCTAGCCGCGCTTCTTCAGGTAAGCACACAGGGGCCAGAGAGCAGCCTGCGCAGAGTCGCTCGTTGTCAGTAATTGGGGGACGGAGATGGGATTGGCGCAGCAACCTTGCTTGCTCGATTGCCTGACGCACAGCTTGGCGCCCGGCATCATCGAGGGGAACGCGCACTAGCACATTGTCGCCGTGGTATCGAATTCGTCCTTCAGGGATTGGGATCCCCAGGACAGTTTCCATCAGATAGGCATAGGCCAAGATCTGCAGCCGGTCGCTTTCCCAGGCTTGGGGCTGGTTGTCCGGATCCCGGGCTGCCCGACCCCTTTTATGCTCATAAGGAATAATCTGACCGTCGCGAGTACGCAGGGCATCTACCCGTCCCCGCAAACCCAGATCCTCGCTTTCTAGAAATAGATCCTCCCAATCTTCTCCCTCTTGCTTTTCTAGCTCTGTATGTAGCCGCCGACCAGCAAAAATAGCTGCGTTTTCACTGTAGAGCTCCTCAACTTCTTCTAGGTAAAATAATCGTGGGCAGTAGGCCAATGCATGCAACGCTGAAACACGAATCAAATCTGAATCTATCTGTACAGAGAAATCAGCCAACGATAGCGGCATAATCCAAAGCTCCAAAACATAAACAACATGAAGAATATGAGAAAACCTCAACAATACTGAAAAAACCTTCTCCTCAGATAGAGGCAAAATCTAGCCTCAAAGCACTGTCCGTTCTCGCATACATGTGCAAGGATGACAGCAGACAGCAGCTAATCTGGCCGAATTTCTGTCCAGGCCAATTCAGGTATCTCCTCACTCTCAAGAGTTTGGAGCAAGTACCTTTGCCAGCGGGTGCCACGGGCTCCTACGTGATCGACCCAATACGGCAAAGTGAGGATCCCGTCCTCATTTCGAATTAGCCATCGACTCTGCTTGGGAACTACTGGAATTGGCGTTATCGAGTTAACAAGGTCACGGCTCTCCCCCAAGCTCAGTCCTCCGGATCGGTTAATCGATTCGGGATTCTCAAAGGCTCTTTCCAAATCATGAGCAAGGGATCCTTTAACCAGCACTGCAATCTGCACGTCAGTGAGTAATTGCTGATAGTCGGGACGGGCGTTGGCCGGATCCCGAATGTCTTTGCTTTTAAAGCGACGAAAGGTGCGGATTACCGTAGAAAGTTGAGGTTGGCTCAGTAGGGCAATTGCCAGTTGAGCACCACAATAGCGATGCCGATCCCACTCTCCCAGCAAGGAAAGCAGCATTCCATAAACAGTAGCAGGTGGCGGCACCGGATAGGTTTCGGCAAACTCCCTGGCCCAAGATTGACGAAAGCAAGCAATAGGTACCTCAACCTGAAGCTGAATCATGCTGCCTCCCTAGAAGAAATTTGACTTTGAATTATGGCAATTAGGTCGTCAACCGTTGACTTAATGCCCGGACTTACATGAGCACCTAATTCAGCTAGCTTCTCCCCGTCCTCGGTTTCGGCAGCAGCTCCTGCTAGCCATAGCTCTTGAGGATCTATATCTCCTACTTGTACTCGACGCACCAAGTCTGGCATGCTTATTTCTCCCTCAGAGTTTTCTTCAAAACAGTAGAGCAGGCGGGGCGAAAAGTCGTGCGTCCAGCGCAAGACTATGCTATCTGGTGAAAAATCGTAGAGAAAGCGGGAGTGATTGCCGGCTACCTCCCCTAACGAAACCAGTCCCCTCACTACTTCAATGACTCGCTCTTGCCGCTGAAGTCGAGCAGGGGTCATTGCAAAACCGTATTGATAGCGAGTGGCATGCACTTCTGTTCCGTAGAGAGAAGTGGATCCCTTCTGACCGCTTCTTGCATTGAAGGTTATATCTCCACTGTACGGTCGGGTGGAGATTGCCCGAGTTACCTCTAGAACACCGCGCCTGGCAGTGGTAGTGCCTTTGGCCGGCTTTTTCCCCTTTCCTTTAGATGAGCTTTCGTCTGAGGCATCTACTTTAGCTCCCTCCGCGCGCATAAAGCCTAAAACATCATCATCAATGTACAGATCAGGGTCAAAGTTAGGCTCTTCCCACTCGTTGTCGTTAGTTTCATCATTCCAGCGTCGGTTGACCTTACAACCGCTTCCTGATG
Organism: Synechococcus sp. H60.3; assembly: GCF_047462295.1. Lineage (NCBI taxonomy): Bacteria > Bacillati > Cyanobacteriota > Cyanophyceae > Synechococcales > Synechococcaceae > Synechococcus > Synechococcus sp. H60.3. The sequence goes on from NZ_JANSIY010000047.1 coordinate 4,696, forward strand.
TTTGCCAGTAGTAACGCAATGCCCAGCGAATTGCTTCAGCAGAAACAGTAGTATGCACTTCATTTTTCCAGAGAATCTTTTGCAGGGTAGTAATATTGCCCTCACTCTCGCCGCGATTGTTTGCAGCAGTACCATAGTTGGTCAAAATGTTGCCGAACAGGTGAAAAGTCATGGTTTTCCTCCAAACTAAGTTGCTAAGTTACTGCTACGTTGATTTTTTTCTGGCTCACAAGCTTCTACTTTGAAGATTATAGTCTTAGTCCTCTTCTAATTCGGCAGGAGCAATCAAGTCAGTACCGTCCTCATCGGGCTCATCTTGAGTTTCTTCCTGACGCTCCTTACCTTTGTAGCTTGCTAACGCCAGAAGAGCCAGATCCCGTGCTTTTCTCCACTCTTTGGGATCCATAACTAAGTCCATCAAATCATCCCAGTGCTCTTGAAGCGTTGGTATTATCCCAGCTTTTGCCCAAAAGTTAGTAATAAACTCACGGAAGCTTTCTGCATTTTTACATCGAGCTAATCCAGTGCGAATGCGTACGTTTTCCCTATCAAAGTTAGTCTGCTCTCCTCGATCTTGAGCCTTCTGATATAAACGACCATAGGTAAAGCGAATAGCCTCATGGCAGGTCTGGACAAACCAGCGCTCTCTATCATCCATGTCTGCTCTCATGACCATCTCACTTAAACCTCTGCGTTCGTAGCACAGTTGTTGGAACCGCTCGTTACTGTTAACCCAATCTGAAAACCCGGCATACCAAGGATGATCTCTTGCCAGATTTTCAGCAATCATCTCACGAGCAAAGCTTGTTGCGATAAAGCTTCCTTCCTCCGCTTTTGTCTTAAGGATAACTCGATCTGGTAGTACCGCTTTGCAGATCTGGTAGTTTTTGCAGGCATGATACTTTGCTTCTACAGTAAATAGATCTGTGCGAGACTTTTGTTGGCTCGACCAGGGGACAGAACCTAGAGTAAGAACCTGACATCGAGTTACCTTAAATCCTCGAGAAGATTCTGCAACCTCTTGATATGTCAGAAACTTAAGCCCAGCATCTCCCAAACCGGCAGCATGTAAATCTCGATAACTTGCATAACGGAGCCGAGGATCTTGCCGATAGCCTGCATAGACCTCCATATCGGTAATCTCAGGAACCACCAGAGCATATTGAGCTTTTTGATCCTTCAGCCGTGACCGAAGAATGTAGTAGAAGGAAGAAACAGGAGCGTAGAGGAGTATAAAGGCCATCTCTGGAGACTCTTCAAAGCTTGTATCTGAGGGAAACGCATTATGTCGCACAACGGCACCTGGATTAAGCCAGCCAGCAATGCTAATTGGCTGCCTAAGCCAATTACCGTCTTTATCGCATAGATTTTTGGCAAATTCCTGATGGACATAGCTTTCTAAAGCTTTGTACTTGATAATGATGGGTGGGTAGTTCTCATCGATCTCTAGAGATTCAGTTTGCTCACCAAGAATTTTGCGAGTTTTGTTATGTTGTAAAAATGTTCCCAAGATCCCCTGGTGAATGATTACCTGTGAGTCTTTCCGCATTGACTTACTATCAATCCCTCGCAGTGCGATAAGTCCATTGTTAAGCTGAAAAGACTCTTTAAGCAGCCAGTCAATGACCTCAAAGTCATTTCCCTGCCAGAACAGTTGGACTTGTCGAGGTGTCAGTTCCCAAGTTAGGGACCCTGGCCGCTTCTCTGGTGGAATCTCTTGTTCTATCTGCTTAAGAGTCATCCACAGCCCAGCCAGCCCTGCTCGATGCAGCAGTGTCAACCCAGGATGTCCTATGTGTAGCTTTAGCTCAGTCATGGCGTGCCAAATTCCTCGCTATAGCTGATGTATCCAGGCTCTGTTACGAAATAAAATCCACGTCGCTGCCAATTCCACCACTCTATCTCTTGATCTGGAATCCGAATCGGAATTGCCCAGGCTTGAGCCTCTTGCAGAAAAGCTTGCATCTTCGATAGCTTTTGCCCCTTGGCCAAAGCTTTTTCCTGCCGAGCTTTAGCAGCTTCCCAAATAGACTCCTGATCCTCTGCTAGAAGCACCGTTATTGTGTGTCCACTTTCGCGTAGGAAGCTTGGGTAAGTGCACCAATCTTGATCAAGCCAGGCCGATTTCACTTCAACAGGCTCTTTTGGGCTGAGCTGAGAAAGAATGCTAGCTAAATCCCGCTGTGAAACGCGCTCTAGTCCTCTGTATTTAACCTCATTAACTAGTTTTTGCCCGCTTTCTAGTTCTTCTGCAGTATAGGGAGAGCTTTTATCCCATCTGTAGAGGAGAGCTGTACAAGGTTCTTCTTTTTCGCTTTTCATTCTTCGATTTAGCCGACCCAATCGCTGAACCAAAGCCGTTGCTGGAGCCATGGCAGAGACAAGCAAATCTGCACTTAAATCTAAGGACATTTCACAGACTTGTGTAGTGACAGCAAGAACAGGTTCTGGCCGACTAAAAGCATTGATAACCTGCTCATGCTTGGTGAGTCTATCTTTGTAGCGAAAACGACTGTGGTAAATTAAAACTTTGACTTTTATATCTTTTAGTTTTCCCTTGGCAACTTGATAAATATCAATACAACTAGACACTGAATTAGTTACCCACAGAACCTTTTGCCTCTCCTGAACTGCCTTGATGACTTTCGACCAAATAAGCTCAGAGTGGGTGGGATCACCTTCTGCTTGCACCTCTTGTATTTGATAGCGCTTCAGTTCTTCTAGCTCTCGCGGTCCTTCAACGGGATCCTCTATAGGTTCACCCAACTCATCCATCACTCGCTTAATTGCCTGGAGCTGTCCTGGGGTAAAGCTAGCGCTCATCAAGAGGACAGGTGCACCTCGAAAAGTCCGTAAGAATCTCAGTAAAGCGCCGAACAATTGATTGTCATAGGCATGCACTTCATCAAAAACAAAGGCAGATTGAGCTAGAACTGGCCATGAAAACAGTGACCTTCTATTGTTTTGCATTAAACCTAAAATGGAATCCACAGTGCAGATAATTAATTTCTTTCGCCATGCTTGCAGCGCAGCCAGACGAGATGAAGTTGCCTCATCTTTTTCGCCCTCTCCGGTTAGCAGCAGTTCTCGATCTAAGTCTGCCCGCGAGTGCATCAGCATTTTTTCTATTGGGGATCCCTCGGCATAGTCTAGGTAGCCCTGAGTAGCTGTTCCAGTGGTAGGGTAGCCAAAAAACAGCCGCTTTCCCACTGCCCACTTTTTTGCCCAAGCATAGGCTCCTAAGGTTTTCCCCGTACCACAGCCTGCTTTTACCAGTGTTACCCGACAGCGGGTATTAGCAATTTGCTCTTGGAAGGGTCGTAGAGAATTTCCCCCTAGTTTCTGGGTAACTAGTTGCTCTAGTTCGCTTTCCTGAAGAACCAAACTCAGGGTATTAGAGATCCAATCCTGTAGGTTTTCTCCCTCTGATGGCAAGATCGATCCTGCCAGATCTGCAACGATGACTGTGGCTTTAGCCGCCGCCACCAATGCCCGCTGATCTGAGCTTAGACTTTTGGCAAAGTCTCGGAACTGGTTTGCCAAGGTATGTAAATGCTCTTCTAGCTGTTCTTTTTTCCAATTTGCCGAAGGTACATCTGGAATCTCTTCTGGCAGTCCAAGTCTCTGGGATCCCAGTCTCAATATGGATTGAAAATCCCGATGGTCAGTGTAAATACGAACCTCAGTTCCTGTGCCATCCGGCAACTCTGTAATTTTGTGTGATTCCTTGCCCTGTAAATCCACTCCTGCCTTGAGATGATGTCCGATTGCTGCCCAAGTAGCCAAGAGCAGCTCCTCTTCGGTAAATGCTTTCCGTAGCCACTCCCGAAATGGGCTAACCTGTAAGGCGAGTATGCCGCTTAAAAATTCATGTCGAATAAGTTGTTGCTTATTGTGAGCCCTCCAAGCCTTCTCAAGTCTTGCTTTTGATTCGGCATCTAGAATTGATGACTTGAGATAAATCATCTCTTGGAAATGTTGGTTTGCCTTGCCCCAATCATGCAAATAAGATCCCAGCTTGACAATAGATTTCAGACGACTTGCGTCCTTCAACCTCAACTGCTGCTGAATAGTCTCTCCTAGATGCTCTGAAAGAACTTCAGCCGCTGATAATACAGCCGTGACATGGCCTGTAAGCTTAGCAGCGCCTTTTGCTTGAGCGTACTCTTCTTCGGATTGGCGGCTGGGATCCCGCTTCTCCAGAGATTTTGCCAGTAAAAACTTAAACATTGTAGATCTCTTCTTACTTGTAAGGTAAAAAGAATCCGCAGCCCATGCGCCGTCGGCCACCTAGGCCTACTTGCTGTAGACGAATTGAATCTTCCTCTTGTAAGTTTTCTACCAATGTTGAGAAACCTATGATTGTATGCCCCTTGATTCTTAAGGTTTTACGCAGAGGCTTTCCGGTTTTATCTTGCAGTACTGTTACCTGGCCTGAAATCTTTAGTTTCTCTAGCTGAGCCTGAGCAGCTTGGGCAAATGTATCCGGCTCAGTGTAGCCCTTGATCGTAACGATTCGAGCTTTCAGGGAAGTACTTGGTTTGAGAGTAAAAATCTTAGGGATCCCTAGCTGTACCTCATGAGATCCAATCTTCAATTGTTTACCGGCTAGCTTGTACACCTCCGCCACTGCCTCGATAGGTAGTCGAATCCTAATGTGGGAGTGTGGAGTTAGTAGGATTTTGCCTTGTCTATCTCTGATCCCTGCTGTTGTCAAAATACCGACGCAGGGATTCCGATGCAACATCGGCACTCGGTGACACAGTGCCGCTAATAAGCCGTATCCATGATCTGCAGGGAGCGTGGCTCCTCGTATAGGCAGGCACAAGTCTACTACAAGGGTTTGGTAAAGAAAGTCTGTTGAGTCAGGTGGTGAAGCCTCAGCAGTCATTGGTCTGGCTCCGCTTACAACTGCAATGTAAGACATCCCAGAAAGGAGGTTACTGGGGGCTCTTATCCCTTGTCAAGTGATAGACAGCGCCCTAAGGCGATCAGTGGATAGGGCAGTCAGGGGTGTTAGAGCCTGCTGCCACCAGCAAAGCACTTCTGACCACAACGGCCATTTAAGGGTGCTCAACGCCCGGAGGCTTACCTTCGACAATATCATCGTTCTCGGCTCACTGCACTTGTGAGTCAGTTCTGGGAATAGTTCTCAGAAGGCTGTTGGATCCCCCGCCCCTGCATAGGCAGGCTCAAGGGGCAGGGCTTAGGATGGCTTAGCATCTCTCTGCTTTTCATGTCTCCCCACTGCACTGCCTATGAACTTGTTCTTCGTTGCCAAGCCGCAGCCGTTTTCTCTTCTACTGATCGCGCTTCAGCTAGCTTTGGGAGCACCAGCACCAGCTCATCCGAGTTCTTTTTCTGGAAGTGACTCGACGGCGATAGCAGTTCAGAGAGTAACAGAAATCCATGGCGGAGCCGGCCCTTGGGCAGTGATCGGCTATCGCATGGGGATGCGCGCCCTTGCAGAGCTAGGCTTGATGGATCCAACTCCCCACACTTCTAGGAACCGTTTTTTGGTGGAGGTTATTCACGAGTCGCCGCTGGAGATCCCGTTTGTGTGTATTGTGGATGGCTTGCACGCTGCAACAGGAGCCAGTTTGGGCAAACTGAACTTGAAGCTGGTGGAAGTTGGCTCCCTCGACAAGATGCGCAGTGTGGTGATCCACCGAGAGACCGGAAAGCGGGTGGAGTTTCAAGTTTTGCCTGAGTTTATCGCCCAATACCGGAATTTGCCCCCGGAACAACTGGCGGCTGCAGGCCAGGAAGTTCTCCAACTGGCCGATGAGAAGCTCTTTCGCTTCACGATTAGCCCTTAGCAGGAAATCTTGTTTTGGGATCCCTTCAGCATTTGTCAATGGCCTGGAGACGAACTAGCAGGCTGCTTTATCGCTATTTGCACTAAGCCCACTAAGGGATCCGCGCTCGGGCAAACACATTCTAGGGAACAACCTTCAAGCCCGGCAAGCAATCGTCTTGGGTGGCTTGGGATCCCGCAAATATCTGCGGCGGGGCATCGGGGTAGAAGACGGTGATGCCCTTGGCCTGCGGATCCACAATCCAAACGCGGGGGATCCCGGCCTCCAAATAGTCCGCTGCTTTTTGAACTGCAGCCCCAAAGCTCTGACCGGGAGAGAGGATCTCGGTTTGGGGGCTGTCCTCAAAAAGTTGATCATGCCATTGCACCCAAGAGGAAACAGTTTTGACCGTCAGTCTGGGGTTCTGGGTCAAACGGGCGGCCAGGGATCCCTTGACAATCCAACAAAACCAGGAGACCAGGATACCTCGCCGCTTTAACTAAACGCGCAGAATTCCCCACCGTCTATACGGTAGGATGGGTAGCACCCCCAGGTTGAGGCTGGATATACTGTTTCACTATTTCTAAGGCTGCACCAAACAATACACCTAGAATTGTGCCAAAACTTGTCTTTTTCCCAGTATACCCTACTCAGTTGTTCTCCAAATTGCTGCCCCAAAACTCGGCTCGATTTCTGAGTTTTGTCATAGAAGGTGCTGCTTAGAAGAAGTACTGTACTGACTTTAGCCTTGACTGAGTACCGTAAGGTGAGTAAAACTGTACGGGTAAACAGACGGCAGATGTTGCGACTCTATCTCAACAAAAGCCAGGAGAAGGCTATGCTCGTCGTCTGCACTGTTATTTGTACAACGCTTGCGTCGCTCAAAGGACTCCGTCCCGCTTGCGCAGTCGGCACTATTCAGGCTGGACATATCCCAGCTCTTCGGGATGAAAGGTAACCAGTAACGGTAAGCACGGCACCGTCACCCTCAATGACTTGGGCATTACCCTAAAGAGGCGGAGCAGGGACAACGATTGGGGAAAACCGACCACGCTAACCCTTGTCTACAAACCATCTTTGCGGCAGTGGTATGCTTCGTTCCCCGTAGAGGTGGAGGTACCCCATGGCTCCCAGTCGGAGTTGAGGGATGAGTCTATCGTTGCCTACGATTCGGGCACCGAGACAGCCATCACCTTGTATAACGGGAGCAGAGGCTCGGCACACGGGATCCATGAAGCACCTGGGGCAGAGGAAGAGACGGAAGCCTTGCCCAGGTGGGGAAACCCCAGCTGCTTATGCAGTGGGGCCTAACTGCTGTTTGGGGAGGCTTGCGTTGCCCGCAGCTCTTCTTCCTTTGGGAGAGGGGAGCTAGCAACGCAACTTGTAGCACCAGGGCTGCCGGGCTCCCTTAGCTAATCTTGAGGCTGTTGATGTTGCACCGTCTCAGGGCAGGCGCCGTTCGCCTCACCAAGCCCGTCAGCACATTGCCAGGGCCAATTTCCCATACCTCTTGGATACCGTCGGCAGCCATCTGTAGCACTGTCTCTCGCCAGCGGACTGGAGCAGTCATCTGGGACAGCAGCGCCTGCTTGAGAACTTGGGGATCTCGGCTGGCGGCAGCCGTGCAATTGCTGTAGACCGGCACTCGCGGAGCCTGAAAGTCAACCTCGCGCAAGGTGTGGGCAAAGGTTTCCGCCGCCGCCTGCATCAAGGGCGAGTGAAAGGCGCCGCTGACTTTGAGGGGAACGGTGCGCTTAGCCTGCAACTGCTCACAGACAGCCTGCACCCCCTCGACCGAGCCGCTGATCACCACCTGATCCGGGCTGTTGTCGTTGGCAATGACCACGTCGGAGGTCATCTGGCACAGGTGCTCCAGCTTGTCGCGATCAAAGCCAATCACCGCCGCCATGCTGCCGGGGGGATCCCCTGCAGCTTCCATCAACTGGCCCCGCAGCGCCACCAGCCGCAGGCCAGTCTCAAAATCAAATACCCCGGCAGCGTAGAGGGCGCTATATTCTCCCAAGCTGTGGCCGGCTGTACAGGCAGGAGCCTGACCCTGAGCGTAGAGATAGTCTGTCAGCAGGGCTGATACGGTGAATAAAGCCGGCTGCGTGTAGCCGGTCTGATGGATCTGCTCTTCCGAGAGCGCCAAGGGATCCCATCCCAGCCTCTCGCGGGCCAAAGCCAACTTCTGGGCCGCCCCCGGCCAATCCTGTAAGTCCTTTCCCATGCCCACGGCTTGGGATCCCTGGCCGGGATAGATCCAGGCAACGGTCATCAACTCATTTCCCCCAACGAAAGACAATCGCTCCCCAGGTGAGGCCGGCGCCAAAGCCTGCCATCACCCCCAGATCGCCAGCGCCAAAGCGCCCCTGCGCGATCCAGGTGGCCAAGGCAATCGGCACCGAAGCGCCGGAGGTGTTGCCGTACTGTTCTAGGACGCTGGCCACCCGCTGGGGATCCAACTGCAAGCGCTTGGCCACAGCATCGAGGATGCGCTGGTTGGCCTGGTGGATGAAGTAGCCTTGCACGGCTGCTGCGGGGATCCCGGCCCGAAAGAGAGCCTTCTCGACAATCTCCGGCACCGCCTGGACGGCAAACTTGTACACCTCGCGGCCATTCATAGCGATGGGGCAGCAGCGGTATTGCCCCACCTGCAGGGATCCCACCAGGGTCTTGGTCTCGGTGGCCATAGCCAGGCTGAGTAGCTCGCTGCCGCTGCCATCGCTGCGCAGCTCGATGCTGAGGATGCCGCTGTCCCCCTCTCTTGCGGCTTCCAGCACCACCGCCCCCGCGCCGTCCCCAAAGAGGACGCAGGTGGTGCGATCCGTCCAGTCCACTGTGCGAGAGAGCACGTCCGCCGCCACCACCAGTGCCCGCCGGTACAGCCCGGTTTGGAGAAACTGGGCTGCCGTGGCCACGGCAAACACAAACCCCGTACAGGCCGCTGTCAGGTCAAAAGCCACCGCCTGTGTCGCCCCCAGCGCTGCCTGTACCCGCGGAGCCGAGCCGAAGCGATCGACGCCGGTGGAGGTGGCCAGGAGGATCAGATCCAGCTCCTGGGGTGGGATCCCGGACTGTGCCAGGGCGGCCTTTGCCGCTTGAACCGCCAAATCCACCAGGCTGAGGTCGGGGGGCAGGATGCGCCGTTGGCGAATGCCGGTGCGGGGCCAGATCCACTCGTCGGAAGTCTCCACAATCTGGCTGAGGTCGTCGTTGCTCAGGCAGGGAGCCGGCAGGGCAGCTCCCACCCCTACCAGGCGCACGGTCGGGAGGCCATTGCTGGGCATGGACACTATCCTTCCGCCCGCTCCAAGGATCCTACCGGCAGGGCTTCTGGACTGGGGTTAGAGGCCGAGGCCAGAGGACGGGCATTCTCTCCGGGATTGGACTTGGATGGGGGGGAGTCAGTCATTTCCGCTTGCAGCCGCTGTAGGATCTTCTGCTCCGCCGCCTCTTTGGCCAGGCGAATGGCATGGTAGACCATCGCCGCCTTAGAGCTGCCGTGGGTAATGACGCAGATGCCGTTCACCCCCAGCAACAAGGCGCCACCATATTCTACATAGTCCATGCGCCGCTTCACCTGCTTCAGGTTGGGCCGGAGCAGCCAGCAGCCCAGTTTGCCACGCCAGCCGCGGGGCAACTCCTCCCGCAGCACCTGGGTGATCACCTGGCCAACGCTCTCCGCAAACTTGAGCAGGGCGTTGCCCACAAAGCCGTCGCACACCACCACATCAAAGTCCCCCGTCAACACATCCCGCCCCTCGGCGTTGCCGGCAAAGTGGATCCCCGGCAACTGTCTCAGGCGCTGATGGGTGGCCAGGGCCAGGTCGTTGCCCTTGTTGGGTTCCTCGCCAATGTTGAGCAGGCCCACCCGCGGCTTCTCAATCCCCAGCACGCACTGGCAGTAGAGGGATCCCATGCGGGCAAATTGTTCCAAGAAGCGGGGCCGGCAGTCCACGTTGGCTCCCACATCCAAAAGCAACACCGGCTTGCCCTTCAAAGTGGGCAAAAGAGCGCCAATGGCCGGGCGGTCGATCCCCGCCAATCGGCCTAAGTTGAGGTAGGCAGCGGCCATCGCAGCCCCAGTGTTGCCAGCAGCCACCACTGCATCTGCCTGCTTGGTGCGCACCTGTTGCATGGAGACGTTGATAGAGGCCTGCGGCTTTCTGCGCACCGCCAGGGGCTCTTCCGCCATGCCCACTTCGTCCTCAGCAGGCACGACGGTGATCCCAGGCGGCAGTGGCCGGGGCAGAAAAGGCTCGAGAGCGTCTGGACGACCGACCAGCGCAATCCCCACCTGAAGATACCGATGGGCCAGCAGGGCGCCCTTGATGATCTCTTCGGGAGCGTAGTCACCTCCCATCGCATCAACTGCAATTCGCACGAGCTGACCTCACACTGGAACACTCCTGACAAGCAAAATGCGGGGATCTCCGCTGCTTCTTTGCCTCGAGAAGTTGGGATCCCGCTATCTACAAGGGGCTATCGAATTTTACCAGATTTGCTCTCTTTGGTTGAGGCTGGCGAGCGCCTGTTCAAAGCAGTAGGGGAGCACTGCCCACCTGCCCCAGGAAGACGACAGGACACGCTCTTTACCGCTGGGTGAGAGCGGCCAGGAGGGATTGCACCTGCTGGACATGGGCACTGGCCACGGAGCCCCTGTCTTGATATTGACCCAGCTCCGCCTCCAACTGAGCCAGTTGTTGTGCCAACTCCGCCCAGCGATCTCGCTCGGGGTAGAGGGTGGCCTGGAGATGGTTGAGGCGGCCCCAGGTTTCTGCCATCGCCTGGGTGCGGGCCCGCAGGGATCCCTCCTCTTGCTCCAGTTGTTGCCACTGCTGCTCCAACTCTTGCCGCTGGCGGGCAAGCTGCTCCTGTTGAGAAGGCAAAGACGCCTCCAGTTGTTGAATGAGGGTTTGCAGACGGCTTTTTTCCTGGAGCAGCTCCTGCTTCTGGCTGCCGATCTGCTCGAGGATCGGCCCGATATCCACCTGAACTGGGGCGGCAGCCTGATTTTGAAGCTGCCTAAGGCGGGCTTCCTGGCGGGTCAGCTCTTCGTATTCCCGCTGCAGGTTTTTCTCCTGGGGCGCCAGGGCCTCTTCCAGGGCGCTACAGGCAGACTGGGCGTAGTCGATATCCATCTCGATGTCAAACCGCTCTTCGGGAGAGGCGGTGGCCAGCCGCTCTTGCAGCTCCCGCAAGGTCTGCCGGTTTTGCTCCAGCTCGGCCCGCTGTTGGCTGACTTGGGCCGCCCGCTGCTCATAATCTCGACGCATCTGGCTCACCAAGGCCGCCAGCTCCTCCACTGAGATCGCAGACCCTGAGGCACCTGACCCGCTGTTGCTACTGCCATCGACGATGAAGTCGTACTCCTGCACCAGACGATAGGCTTTTTGGAACAAGCTCTCTTGGGACTGCAACTGCTGGAGGATCCTCTGCAGTTGCTCCTGATAGGCTCGCAGGGATCCCTGCCGGGCATGCCATTCGGCTTGGCTCTGCTCCAGGGATCGTTGGGATCCCCACCAGGCGGCGCAGCGCTCCCGCCAGGTACGGTAGTCTCGATCCAGCTCCTCCTGTTGGGCGTGGGCCTGCTGACGTTCTTGTTCCAGTTGGGCAATCTCTTGATTGAAGTGCTCCTGCTGCTGCTGAACCTGGCTTTTTAAACTCTGGAGAAGAGCCAAGGGATTCGCAGAGAAATGTAAACTCTCCTGAACTTCTTGCAGCAAAACCTGGAGCTGGGCTGCTTCTGTTTCCCCCAGCCGGCTGGAGCGGGCCTCTTGCAACTGAGCTTCCAGTTCCTGCCGTTGCCGGTTCAGGGCTTCTCGTTGTTCTCCGATTAGACGCTGCTGCTCGGCCAGGTAGGCCTGCTGGGTTGCCAACTCCTCTTTGAGGCTGTCTAGAAGCTTGCGCTCTTCCTCCACGCCCTTGTATTGCTCGTACAGCCGCCGCACTTCTTCTTCTTGGGCTGCCAGCTCCATCTCACGGCGGGTGAGCTCATGCGCCTGAAAGGTGAGGGATTGTTTCCAAACCTCGATCTCCTCTTCCTGGCTGCGGGCTTTGAGCTGAAGTTGGCTGAAGTTTTGCAGGTAGGTCACCAGTTGGCGAGCGGCTTCGTTGATGCGGGTGACCTGACGGCTGCCGGTGATTTCTGCCAGCACCAGGGCCCCATCCTTGAAGCGCCCGGCCTCCTGGGCGATGCGGCCCTCTAGAGTAATCGATTCTTCGTTCACAGGCACCCAGGTGTTGTCCTGCTGCTGCTTGGCCAGCAATTGCAGAGACGACTTAGCAAACCCAATTGGCTTGGATAGCTCTGCTAGGTACAGCACGCCCGAACTCCTTCAAAACAGCATGGACAGCGATATCCCAAACTCTGCCTCAGCCGAGCCTTTGTCCACAGTTGGGCAAGATGGGGAGACGAAACGGCTGCTGCAGCAAGGCACCCCAGGGCGCGAAAACCTGCGTCAAGCCTCTCAATTGACCGAGGTTGACTTGGATCTATCTCGATCCATCTCGTCCTGAGCAGCACCTTGTCTCGTATCAAGCAGCGCCTCAGCCGGCTCCCTACTGAACTGTCAGTGTAACCAGCATCTGCGGCTGCTCAGTCCCAAACTCAACCATAGGGTAAAAAAAACACCTTTGCCAGAGGCGGTTTGGGGATATGCGGAGTAGCTATTCAAACCGACCGCAGAGCACTAGAGTAGTCTAGGGTGAGGTGTAGAGTTCTGCTCAGGGGTGGTATGGAGCTGCAAGGTGAGCCGCTGGCCGTTCGTCGGCGTTCTCCTGCCCCGCCGGTCGTCGTGGCCTCTCAGGTGTACCAGACAACAGCGCCGGAAGCCAAACCGCGCCACATTTTAGAGGAGATCATCTGGCACAAAGAGCAGGAGGTGGAGCGCCGGCGGGAGCAGCTCCCCCTAAAGCAATTGCAGCAGCAACTGGATCAAGCGCCGCCGGTGCGAGACTTTGTGGCGGCCCTTACCCAATCCCCTCACCCCGTTTCCCTCATCGCTGAGGTGAAAAAAGCCTCCCCCAGCCGTGGGGTTCTCCGGGATCCCTTTGATCCGGTGGCCATTGCGCAAAGCTACGAGGCGGCGGGAGCCAGTTGCCTGTCGGTGCTCACGGATGAGCGGTTTTTTCAGGGCAGCGGCGAGTATCTGCGCCAGATCCGCCAGGCAGTCGGGATCCCCATCCTGTGCAAGGAGTTCATCCTCTACCCTTACCAAATTCTCTGGGCGCGTACTCTGGGGGCGGATGCGGTGCTGTTGATTGCTGCCATTCTCTCGGATGCGGATTTGGGCTATTTTCTCAAGCTGATCCAGCAATTGGGCATGGCAGCTCTGTTGGAGGTGCACACTTGCCAAGAGTTACAGCGGGTTTTGGGCTTGCCGCAACTGCACCAGGCCAAAGGTCAGGTGTTGATCGGCATCAACAATCGGGATCTCAAAACCTTTGCGGTGGACTTGAACACGACGCGGGATCTCTTGGCCGCCCACCGGGATCGCCTGGGCGATCTGCCGGTGGTCAGCGAATCCGGCATTCACTCTCCTGCCGATCTGCAGCAGTTGCGGAGCTGGGGGGTGCGCGCCGTGCTGGTGGGGGAAGCGCTGGTAACGCAGCCGGATCCCGGCCAAGCCGTCCGCTCCCTGTTGTCACCCCAGTAAACCCAGGATTGTCAATGGATCCCAAGAATGGCCTAGATCGATGAAACGTATTCCTGTGCCAGCTCACGTCCACTACGAATTTCTGCTGCGGGTTCTGGAGCGGCAAACGTTTCCGACTGTGGAGGAACAGGATTTTGGCAATCGAGCCCGCACGCAAGAGCTGATCAACTCTTTGCGCAAAGCCCTGACCCAACAGTTGCAACTGGAGGAGGAGTGGCGACAGCGGGGCTATCAGGTGGATTACCGCTGGAACATAGAGGAACCTCAGCCACCCTCTTGACCTTCCAGCCCACTGGAAGGTTTAGCATCAAGCAGGTGGCATTGGGTTGGGGAGGCTTCCCAGGATGCAAGTTGTTTTGACGGTGCCCAAGCTGGCCTGCGCGGCTTGTGTAGATACCATCACGCAGGCGGTGCGGCAACGGGATCCCCAGGCCCACGTGGAAGCGGATCCCAAGACCAAGCAGGTGCGGATTACGTCTGAGCGAGCCGACAGCGACTGGCGGCAGGTGCTTGCCCAAGTGGGCTATCCGCCGGCCTAGCGATTTTTTCCTGCCCGGCAGCGTTAGCAGGACAGAGGTCAGAGGTGGGGTTTTCCCCTTGTGGGGGGGGAAGAGAGCTTTTGCGTCGCTTTTTCTTCCTTAATTTTCTTAATTTTTGCTCTGAGGACAGCCATGTCTGATTCT
>NZ_JANSIY010000048.1:0-5336 GCF_047462295.1 Synechococcus sp. H60.3
TTAAGTAGCTTATCCCCGGGCATAAATGCTGGGGCCTGCACCACTTTTTTCCGGTCAATCGTGGCACAGGGATCCGATGCGGGCGCGGCAGGTGGCGATTTCTTCGGGGGTGAGGTTGTCCCAGTTAACATCGCGGCGCAGCACCAGGCCGTTGTGGCCGGTGATGAAGCGGGGCAGCTCGGCTTGGTCGATCACGCTCAGATCCCGCATGTGGTAGGTGGTGTAGTAGGTAACCTCCGGAGTGTCGAAGTCCACATCGATGAGGGTGAGAGTCTTGCGGGGAGGCAGGGGGCTATTCAGGAGGGGGCGGGGGCCGGCGCCAAGAATGCCGCAATGGAGCAGTTGCAGTTGTCCCTTGTGGCCGGGATAGTAACCGTGGTGGTGGCCGCTGATGTAAGTGTGGACGCGATATTTCTCCAGCAGGGCCCGTTTGGCGTCTGCCTCTAGCAGCACTTCTCCCGGATCGTCACGCCCGACGGTGATGGCGTAAAGCGGCAGGTGGCCGATGACGATGCGCAACTTGGCCTTCTGGGCTCGTTCACTGGCCAGTGCTGCTTCCGCCCAGGCCATCTGTTCCGGCGGGATGTAGTTGCAGGTGGCGTCCCAGACTAGGTAAAACACCCCGTCTTTTTCGAAGGTGTAATAAAAGGGAAAGTCGCCTCGATCCACAAAGTTCAAACCGGGATCGTGGGCCGGGTCGTTCCAAAACTCGCGGGCCAGATCCCGTTCTTTTTGGAAGAGAAAACCGCCCCGCGTGGTGCGGGCACAGGACGCATCGTGGTTGCCCAGCGTGAAGCCGTAGGGCAGTTTGGCAGCACGAAGCGGGCCGGCCACATGCCGGTCGAAGGCTGCCCACATGGCACGGATGCGCTCCTCCGAGAGGCGGGGATCTTGCCCGGCCACCATGTCCCCTCCGCCCAAGACGATATCCGGCTGGAAGTAGGGGATGAGGCGGATAGCCCGATCCACCTCTGGGTCGTAGTCCACCGAGCCGTAGATGCCGTTTAGGTCGCTGAGCACCATTAGGCGGAGGTCGCGGCGGGCTGGGATGTAAAGGCCCTGGGGAGCTTCTGGATGGGGGACAACCGTGGGCGTAGGTCGAGGGGTAGGGGGCGCCGCCCCTCCCACCACCGCGGACAGAGGTACCGCAGTAGGACGCTGCCGACTGGCCCAATAGGCCCCCACCAATCCACTGCTGCCGGCTAGTCCCAAAAAGCCCAAGATCATTTGGCGCCGCCGCATCCTGCTTCTCCTCAACACCCCAGCGGTATTGTAGAAGGGATATCGTCAATAATTGACCCCACTTCTTCTGCACACTGCTTGGAGAGGTCTATGCCAGCGGAGATTTTGCAACAAATCTTCAGAAACTTCGACTTGCAAATGTTAGACTAGTACAAATGAGCAACTGGCTATCTCAGACTCGGTATGACTTGAGGTTTGCCCATGCCTCGCCCTGTAGACTCTTTGGAAGCTGCTTTGGAGCGATGCCGGGAGTGCAATCTGCGCCTTAGCCGGCAGCGTCGTTATATTTTGGAACTGCTGTGGCAATGCGGCGAGCACCTTTCCGCTCGAGAGATCTACGATCGCCTCAATCGGCAGGGCAAGCCCATTGGCCACACATCCGTCTATCAAAATCTGGAGGCCCTGGCCAGCCACAACATTATCGAGTGCCTGGATCGCGCCGATGGGCGCCGCTACGGCAATCGTACCCATCCTCACAGCCATGTCAACTGTCTGGACAGCAACCGCATTCTGGACGTGGATGTGGAGCTGCCGCCGGAGCTGCTGGCCCAGGTAGAGCAGAAGACAGGCACTCGCATCCAGAGCTACCGCATCGAGTTTTTTGGGGTGGAGAACCAGAGCTAAGCCGTAGCGGCTTGGGTAGAGCAGAAGGGATCCCGGCTTGTTCTGGAGAAGGCTGAACCGCTGTCAGTAGGCCCGGTTCTGGCCCTTGCTAATCTGGGACTGGATTTGTTCCAGCGAGCTGGCCGGAGCCAGACACTTGCTGCCCCAGCACACCAAGCCTAGCGCCCCTTCTGGCAGCGGCTCCGCTTCCGTGGGCAGGGCGAAGACAGTGGTGGGCCAAGAGCGCTGCTGCAGCGCAGCAATGTGCTCGGCCTCTAGGGTTGCTTTCACCCAGTTGCTGTACCAATCCAAGCCGGCAAAGAGGCTGGGGCAGGTGCGCGGCTGGGTGCTCATGACATGGGCAAAGGTTTTCAGGGCCTGCTCTGCCCGCTCCAAGTAGTCCAGATCTCCGGTGATGGCAGCCAGGCGCACCAGGTTGGCGATAGCCACCCCATTGGCCGCGGGCGTGGCGTTGTCCTGAAATTCTTTCTCCCGCACCAACAGTTCAGGGGCGCTTTGGGCGTCGCTGACAAAGTACCCCCCTCTGGCCTCATCCCACAGTCGTGTGTCCATCTCCTGCTGCAGCCGAATGGCGGCCTCCAGCCAGTCCTGGGAGCTGGGATCCCCCCCCAGCGGCAGGCAGGTCTGGTGCAGATCCAACAGGGCCTTGATCAGCAGGGCGTAATCTTCCGATTGGGCAGGTACCTGGGCTGTGCCATCGTAGTTCAACCGCAGCAGGGATCCCGTCTGGGGGTGGCGCTGCTGGCTGAGGATGAATTGGGCAGCCCGCAGGGCCAACTGCAGATAATCCTCGTCGCCAAACACCTGGTAGGCCCGCGCCAGTCCAGAGATCATCAGGCCGTTCCAGGAGACGATCATCTTGGTATCAGTGACGGGCGGAATGCGTCCTGGCCAGGATTGCTGGCGGGCCGAGCGGGCATCTACCGCAGGTGGGAAGGGAGTTCTCCGCTCTGTGGAGCCGTAGCGGGCTTGAAACAGATGGGTGGTCAAGGCGGTCTCTACTTCCGGCGGCAGTTCCCCCCCCTGTTTGCGCTGCAAGACGATGCAGCCGGGCCGATCGGGGAAATTGGGCGACAAGAAAAAAGCCTGCTGCAGGGCGCGGAAGGTTGCTTCATCCAGCAGATCCTGCAGCTCCTGCCAGCGCCAAACGTAGAACTCGCCCTCCTCCGGCTCGTCGTCCTCCGCCCGGGCAAAGCTGTCGGCATCCTGGGCAGCGTAGAAATATCCGGCAGGGGCAGTCATCTCCCGCGCCACCCATTCCACCGTCAGGCGCACCGCCCGCTCGATAGCTGGATCCTGGATCCCGTGGGCCCACAGCTCAGAGAGAAACTCCAAGATCTGCCCGTTGTCGTAGAGCATTTTTTCAAAGTGGGGCACCGTCCAGGTGGGATCCACGGTGTAGCGGTGAAACCCGCCGGCCACATGGTCGAAGATCCCTCCCAACACCAAGGCCATCCCTCGCTCCTTGGCCCGTTCCAGCGCCGTTGGCGAGCCAGGGATCCCTTCCGGTGGGTCGAAGCGAGCTGAGCGCAACACCAACTGGGCGTAGGGCATCATGGGGAACTGCTGCACCGCTCCGGCGTTGCTCAGCAAAGGTTGGATTTTGGGGATCCCGGAGCGCAACAGATCAGGGGGAATATGGTCTTCCGGCACCAGGTCACTGAGGGTGGTCAGGGCCGCCAAGATTTGGCCCTTCATGGTCTCGATTTTGTCTTTTTCCTGGCGGTAAAACTGGAGGATGCGCTGCAGTACGGTCAGAAACCCCGGGCGGCCAAAGCGGGGCTCCACCGGAAAATAGGTGCCCGCATAGAACGGCACCAGGTCCTCGGGCGTGAGGAAGACATTGAGGGGCCACCCCCCCTGCCCACTCATGAGCTGCAGCGCCTGCATGTAGATGCTGTCTAGATCAGGCCGCTCCTCGCGATCCACCTTGATGGGCAAAAAATGGGCATTGAGGAAGGCGGCGATCTCCGGGTTGGAAAAAGCCTCCCCCTCCATGACGGTGCACCAATGGCAACTGGAATAGCCGATGGACAGAAAAATCGGCTTGTCCTCAGCCCGGGCTTTCTCCAGAGCTTCCGGGATCCAAGGCCACCAATCCACCGGGTTCTCGGCGTGCTTGCGCAGGTAAAGACTGGAACACGTGGCAAGGCGATTGGCCATAGGTACACCCTCTCACCCTTTTTGCTTTAGGCTAGCGCGTCCTCTCCTCAAGGCCGAGCTAACCCACTGTTGTTCAAGATACACTCACCCACGCCTCCCCCTTGCCCCGGGGATCCCCTTTCAAGCCTGCGCCTGTTCGGCAGGGGTCAGCAAGAGCTCCGGCGAGCGACCGTACAAAACTAAAGTGGTGCTGGGGTTTTCCACAAAGCCGATCTGCTCGTAAAAGCCACGCTGATGGGTGGTAAACAGGTAGATGCGCTCCACCGACTGCAGGTGGGGATGGCTGATCAGGGTTTCCACCAGCTTGCGCCCAATGCCCTGCCGTCGATACTCGTGATCAACCACAATGTCCCAGAGGACAGCCCGGTAAACCCCGTCAGAGGTAGCGCGACCAAAGCCAATGAGGCGCTCCCCGTCCCAGACGCTGACCACCGGGTGGCTGTGGGCGATGGCCCGTTCCATCTCTTCCCGCCGGCGATTCTGGGCCCAAAAGGCGTTGCGGTTCAACAACACTAGGAGTTGATCCAGATCCAGATCGTCTCGCTTCAGGGAGAAGCGAATGTTGCGGTTGTCCACCGGCTGATGAGAGAGAACGACGACAGACTCGAGGGAGGGATCGGACATGAAGCAGACCTTGGGCAACAGGGAAGGTTAGCAACGGTTGACTGGGCAGCAGAAAACTGCAGCAAGATCGAGGCTAGCCAGTGGAGGCATTGTCGGCGGCCCGCGCCGCCTGCTCCAAAGCATAGGCTTTGAAGCGCTCCAGGTCCGCTTGAATGGTACTCTCCACCACTTTGCCCACAAACAGGCTGTCCAAGATTTTGCCGAGGAGTCCCGGGATCTTGTAGGCCACCGACAGCTTGACAATAGTACTGCCCTTGCGATCGTAAAACCGCAGCGCCCCCCGATTGGGAAGCCCTTCTACCGATTGCCAGCCAATGTGCTGATGCTTCACCACCGTATGGGTGCGGGAGATCCAACTGAAGGTGAGGCCGCGCGTATCCAGCGTCCACCGCGATAGCTCGTGATCCAGCAGTTCCACTGAGCGGATCCACTTCATCCAGCGCGGCATGAGGGCAAGGTTGGCCCACAGCTCCCACACCTGCTCGATGGGAACCGGCACCTCCACCTGACAGGTGTGCTCTAACCAATCGGACTCGGACATGGGGCCTCCCACACGACATTCGGCAGAACTATCCCAGGGCTTGGCCACAACGCCTCCGGGCGGGATCCCTGCCTTTACAAAGTTTCACACTGACCTAAGATAGCATTATCGGCCTCATGAAAGTTTGGGGCTCCGCGCTTTT
>NZ_JANSIY010000048.1:5436-18570 GCF_047462295.1 Synechococcus sp. H60.3
TCCCTGCCTTTACAAAGTTTCACACTGACCTAAGATAGCATTATCGGCCTCATGAAAGTTTGGGGCTCCGCGCTTTTTGGCAGCCCGTTTTTTGTCCGAGCAAGTTGTGGCTGCCCCCCATGAGGGCAAGGCAGAAGGCAGGTATGATGATTGCCATCTGCAAGTCTCACTTACGTCGGCTCGGTGCGTTCACTCATTAACGACTTGATGGAACGACCTCACCATGGTTTCTCAATGGAAACAGCATCTTAAGAACTATTTCGTGGCGGGGTTGCTGGTGGTGATCCCTCTGGCAACTACGATTTGGCTGACGGTGGAGGTGGCCACCTGGAGCATCGGCTTTTTGACCAGCATTCCCAAGCAGTTTAATCCCATCCAGGGGCTGCACCCCATTTTGATCAACCTCATCGATCTGGCGGTGGGCTTGTTGACACCGGTTGTGTTCATCCTGCTGATCGGCTTCATGGCCCGCAACATTGTCGGCCAGTGGCTGCTCAACCTGAGCGAGCAGTTGCTCCATGCAATCCCGATAGCGGGGCTGGTCTACAAAACCCTGAAGCAATTGGTCAGCGTTTTATTTGCCCCTAACAACCAACGCTTTCGACGGGTGGTGCTGGTGGAATATCCTCGGCCTGGGGTTTGGGCATTAGCTTTTGTAACGGGCGTCATTCAAACTCCCATTCGACCGGATGGACCGCAGCGCTCCCTCAGCCTGTTCGTGCCCACCACGCCCAACCCAACCACTGGCTGGTACGCCATTGTGCCGGAAGACCAGGTGGTGGAGGTGTTCATGCCGGTGGAGGATGCTTTTAAGATGCTCATCTCCGGTGGGATCGTGACTCCGGAAACTTTTGAGGTCGGGCTGCAACGGCGCGAAGGGGCTCTGGCGGTGGCCATGCCCAGCCTGCGGGAGTTGGTGGAACAAGAGCGGGCGGCGGCATCCGCTAGGGCCGACTCAACGGCTGCCGAGGTGGGCTTTGAGACCCAAGGGATCCCCTAATCAGGCTTGTCCCTCTCCCAATAGGTCGGGCTGCCAGAGCTGGTATTCTCTGGCCTGCTCTAGGCGCACATAAAAAGGCCGCATCTGCCGATCCAAAGCTTCTGCCTGCTCCGAGGGGAAGGCTTTCCAGGCAGCACGGCTGGCCCAGCGAATGATGAGGTGAACAAGTTCGGGATCCTCGGCGTCAAGCCAGACCTCTTTGCCCAAAAAGCCCGGCTGTTGGTGCAGGGCGGGCCCCCAGACCTGCTCGTCTTGCAGAACAAAAGCCCTCTGGCCACCGGGAGGAACCCGGAAGCAGAGGTGTTCGATGGCGATGGGCTGGTCTGACATCGGCAAAGGTTGGTGCTGGGCTGGCTAGGACGCGGACGAAGGGTTGATCAGCCGCTGCAGGGTGGGGATGAAGTCGGGGTAGGAGATGCGGGCACAGTCAGCCCCTCGAAGGGTGGTGGATCCCTGGGCGGCTAGGGCAGCCACCATCAAGCTCATGGCGATGCGGTGATCCTCATGGCTGTCCACTTCGGCCCCCTGCAGAGGGATCCCCCCTTGGATTTCCAGGCCGTCGGGATATTCGGTGACCTGGGCTCCCATCCGGCTGAGTTCCTGGGCGATGGCCGCCAAGCGGTCGCTCTCTTTGACCCGCAATTCCGCTGCATCGCGAATGACCGTAGTCCCCTCGGCAAAGGCTGCCGCCACCGCCAAAACCGGGATCTCGTCGATTAGCGTGGGAATGAGATCGCCACCAATGCTGCAGCCCCGCAGGCGAGCCGAGCGGACCCGCAGATCCCCCAGGGGTTCACCTGCAACTTCCCGGCGGTTTTCAATGGAAATATCGGCCCCCATCTCCTGCAACACCTGCAGCACGCCGGTGCGGGTGGGATTGAGGCCCACGTCCCGCAGCAGCAATTCGCTCTCCGGCACAATCGAGGCGGCCACCAGCCAGAAAGCCGCCGAGCTGATGTCCCCTGGCACCTGCACTGTCTGGCCCACCAGGCGGGATCCTCCCACCACAGCCACGGTTTTCGCCGCCGTATCCACGTGGATCTCGGCACCAAAGGCCCGTAGCATCCGCTCCGAGTGGTCGCGGGAAAGGGCCGGCTCTGTAACTTGCGTGGTGCCTTCCGCCAGCAGGCCCGCCAGCAACAGACAGGATTTTACCTGGGCCGAGGCCACCGGCGAGTGGTAATGGATCCCCCTCAGGGATCCCCCCTGCACCGCCAAGGGCGCCAAGGTGCCCCCCCCCCGCCCCCAGATGTTCGCTCCCATCTGCCGCAGCGGCTCCACCACCCGTCCCATAGGCCGCGAGCGCAGGGACCGATCCCCAGTAACAGCAAAAAAGCGACCCGCCTGGCCGGCCAGGATCCCTAGCATCAGGCGCAGGGTGGTGCCAGAATTGCCGGCGTCTAAGACATCTGCCGGCTCCTGCAGGCGATCCAAGCCCACCCCTTGAATGCGGACGCACTCGCTGTTGAGCTCTGGGATATCGGCCCCCAAGGCCCGAAAACAGGCTGCCGTACTGCAGGGATCCTCCCCCAGCAGCAGCCCGTGAATGACGGTTTCCCCTTCCGCCAGGGATCCCAGCATTAGGGCGCGGTGGGAAATGGACTTATCGCCGGGAATGCTCACTTGACCGCGCAGGCCGCGAGCGGGAGAGAGCGTCAGGATGTCGGCAGAAGAAGCAGTGGTCAGCACAGCAGCCGTGACAACAGACAAAGACAAAAGCCCTCTTAATCATACGTTAAGCTGAAACCTGCCCTGCTCTTGCCGGCGGTCGGCCTTGCACCCAGAGGATCCTGACCTACTGGAAGACAGCCCGTCTTTTGACGGCAGCCGACCCTATCCCCGAGGATGAGCTTAACAACATGGATTCCTTGGTCGGGGCCTGGCCTCGGCCTTTTTTTGCAGGCCCTTATGTTGTGAATGCTAGCGTTTGATGGTACTAGAGTTTCCTACCGATCCTGCAATGGGTAAAGCTGGCCCGTTGAGCGGGGAAAGAATCAAAGCCACCCCCTGCACCTATGGACTTGGCAAGAGCTCAGCTTGGGGAAATGCTTCTGTACCACCACGAGTCTGTTTTGACGGAGGCAGTGGTGGCCTACCTGCACCCTCAGCAGGGTGGCACCTTTTTGGACGTGACGTTAGGTGGTGGTGGACATAGTTTGGCGCTGCTGCAGAAGGGAGCAGAGCGCGTGGTGGGGCTGGATCGGGATCCGACGGCTCTGGAGGCAGCCCAGGCGCGTCTGGCCGCAGCAGGGATCCCCCAGGAGCGCATCCAGCTTTGGCACCTCAACTTCGCTGATTTTGATCTGCAGCGTCACGGCTTCCGGGATGAACAAGGGCAGGGGATCCCTTTCGATGGCATCGTGGCCGACCTCGGAGTGAGCTCGCCCCAACTGGACTGCCCCGAGCGGGGCTTTAGCTTTCGCGCCGAGGGGCCGCTGGATATGCGCATGGATCCCACCGCCAGTCAGGAAACGGCCGCCGATTGGGTCAATTGCCGGCCAGTCGAAGACTTGATTGACATCTTTGTCCGCTATGGCGAGGAGCGCTTTGCCCGCCGCATTGCCCACCACATCGAACGATCCCGCCCCCTTTTCACCACCACCCAACTGGCTCAGGTGGTCTGGCAGGCAGTGCCGCCGGCAGCGCGGCGAGGTCGCATCCATCCAGCCACGCGAGTCTTCCAGGCCCTGCGCATTGCCGTCAACCGAGAGCTGGAGGCCCTAGAAACCCTGCTGGCCCAGGCTCCCAATTGGCTAAAACCCGGCGGCAGATTGGCTGTAATCAGCTTCCACAGCCTGGAAGATCGCCTAGTGAAATGGGCCTTTCGCCGGGATCCCCGCTGGCAGGTGCTCACCCCCAAACCTCTGGGCCCTTCCGAGCTGGAGCAGCAACGCAATCCCCGCGCCCGCTCTGCCAAACTGCGAGTGGCTGCCCGCAGCAGCTAAGTTGCCGCCCTGCCCCCTGGAGGCCCTCTGAGGTGCGTAGGGATCGGATAAAGTGAGGCCCAGTTGGCAGCAATTTCTTGGTGTGTGAGGTGCAAACTCTATGGTCAGCCAGACTTTGAATGCGGGCCCTGGCCGCAGTTCTCTCCCTGTCCAGCGCAAAACCGCGACCTTGGCCCCTCGTCCCCATCCAAGGACTACTCCGCCCCTCCCCGCCGGCAAAGTCAGAACCAGTCGCCCCCAACCCTCGAAATCAGCCTATCCCCCTAGCCGGGATCCCGCCTGGAGAGAGCACCTGATCTGGTGGAAGCAGATCTCCACCGGCATGGCCCTCGTCTCGGGATTGTCGGTGCTGAGTGTGTACAGTTGGACGGTGCATACCCAAAGCCGGTGGAGCCAGCGCTACCGAGTGTGGCAGCAGATGCAGCGCAACGAACGACAGTTTCTCCTCACCCAAGAGTCCATCGCCAATTCCTTGCGGGAGATCGCCGACCGCTCCGACATGGTGCCTCTGGTACCGGAGCGGATGATCGAGGTGCCAATTGCCCTCCCCAGCACAGCTTCTGGGCAGGGGCAAAACAAAGCCAAGCCTCTGGAGGCATCCGAGCAAGCCCCTCCTTTTTTTTATCCGGTTGGATACTAATCCAAAGGCTCTAAGCGGTAGCGGCTAAGCCAGTGATCCAAGTGCACCTCCTCCTCATCCAGGAGTTGGGCGTTGATCAGACCCCGCTTGAAGGCAAGGCGAATGGCGCGGGCCCGCAAGCTAAAAGTTGTGCCCCACTCCTCGCTCTCAATTTGGTCGTTGCTCACCTCAAGCTTGTCGTAGAGATTGCGCAGACGATTGGTCACCCCTCGCCGCGACAAAAACCGCCGTGCGGCAATGGCTTGATCGGTGAGGCCGAGGGCAATATCGATCAACACCTCGTACTCAGCATCGCTGAGGCCGGTAATTTTGTTTTGCGAACGGGAATCGACCCCTCGCACCTCTCGATCGATCACACATTGCTCATCCTGCACCACGGCCTGGATGGCACTGACCAATTTTTCGTCGGTGCAATTCTTCAGGAGATAGCCATAGACGGTTTGCGGCGGCACGATCTTGTGCAGCTCCCGCACATAGACTTCATCGGCAAAGTGGGACCAAAAAATGATGCGCGTACTGGGTTGCTCCGACCAAACCTGTCGAGCCACCTCGATCCCGCTCATCTCGGGCATGCGGATGTCTAACAAAAGAAAGTTGGGACGGTGCTGACGGTAGAGCTCCAATGCCTCTCTGCCGTTGGAGGCCATGTACACCGGGCCAAACTGCGGCAGATGCTGCATCAGCAGACTGTGCACATGTTGGCGGTAAAGGATGTCATCTTCAGCAAGGAGGGTGCTCACAGGCCTTGATCGCTAGTCCACCTACTCTAGTATGTTTCCTACCCTAGAAATCTCTGCGAAGGAAAATAAGGCACCAATGAGCAGTGGCAAAGTCGAGCCAGGGATCCTCTACAGCAGCTACAGGTAGCCGCTCAGGACGGTGTCTGATTGACCCGGAACTGTTGCCATTCTTGCCGGGTTCGTTGCAGCACCTGTAGCAGCTCCTCCCACCGTTCGCCCTCGATCAGCCGCTCTATTTTCCCCAACTGGACTTGATAGCCGCGCAGGGCAGCCAGGAGCGCCTGCTGGTTGTGACGGGCCATCTCTAGGCCCAACTGCGGGATCCCGCCACCGACACGACTGGTATCTCGGAACCCGCTGCTGGCCAGGGTGCGGGCCAATTCCAGAATGTCGGGATCCTCCTCTTGGCCGACAGCAGCGATCAAAGCGGCGCTGATCATGACCGGCAAATGGCTGATCCAGGCCACCGCCTGGTCGTGGCGTTCCGGATCGGCCAGGACAACTTCTGCGCCAACCGCTGTCACCAGTTCTTTCATCGCCTCGACCGCCTGCGGCTGCGTCTGGGGGAGAGGAGTGAGTACATAGGGCCGCCCCAGAAACAAGCTGGCTTCTGCCGCCTGGATGCCCTGCAACGTCTTGCCGGCCATCGGGTGACCTCCAACAAACAGCGGCCACAACTCCGTTGCTGGAGCAACAATCGGTTGCTTCACCGAGCCAACATCGCTCACCACCGTCTGCGGCGATAGATGGGGTACCAAGGCCGCTAGCGTGACCAATACCTGCTCC
This sequence comes from Synechococcus sp. H60.3, assembly GCF_047462295.1. Lineage (NCBI taxonomy): Bacteria > Bacillati > Cyanobacteriota > Cyanophyceae > Synechococcales > Synechococcaceae > Synechococcus > Synechococcus sp. H60.3. The sequence goes on from NZ_JANSIY010000048.1 coordinate 11,548, forward strand.
AGGGGGGTACAGATCACCACCACCTGGGGATCGAAATCAGCCAACTGGGCCAAATCGGTTCCACAGCCCTGCAGCGCTCCCCGTTCCAGCACCTCCTGACAGGTGGCCCGATTGCGGCTGATCCCCCAGACGGGGTAACCTTCTTTGCTAAGTTTGAGGGCCAGGGATCCGCCGATCAACCCCAACCCGACAATGGCAATGCGCATGGTTTTCCGTATCTATGTTCACTATTGGGTACTCTGAAACGGCTTGGGGCATGGAGAGACGGCCTTTCCGGATCCCTTCCAGATTAAGACCAGATTAAAGGCTCCATCCCGCCGCACGAAAAGCATACAGCGGGGGGATCCAGCCGCTAAGATGGAAGGATGAACTGGGTAACCCCCACAACAGTTCGCCCGGATCTTTCATCTCAGGAGGGGACCGTGCTTCATCGTAGGATCTATCAACTCAGCCGCGAAGGCAAGGATGTGTGGATCTACCTGCGCGATCAGGGACGCTGGCTGGAACGAGCCAAGATCCTCGATATCGAAGGGGATACCATCCTGGTTCGCTACGAAACGGAAGACGAAGAGGAGATTTGCTCCTGGGAGGAGATGATTCGTTTGGAGAGCATCGGAGCTGTTGCCCAGCGCCTTTCCTCCATCCCGAAAGGGGTGCTCAGCACCTCGGATTTGCTTATTTCCGAGGATTGTCCTCCTGCTGAGTTACTGCATTCCCCACCTTCGCCTCGCGCCACAGAGCCCCTCAGCGAAGAGCATCCCGGCAGCGAGCGCCTTGAAGAATACTACCTGGATCGGGAAACCTCTGCCGTCCGTGACAGCGAAGCGGAGTCTTTGCTACCCCTACGCTTGAACGGAGAAGACCTCAAGCGGGCGGATCGGGCTCGGAGCGATGTGGAGGGTCAGCGGGAGGGCAACCACGACTGAGCCGCAGTCTTCATGGAAAGCGGTCAGGAAGGGATCCCAGGGTAGAAGCTATTCTACCAGGGATTCCCTGGAGCAGGGACGAATGGTCAAGGGGCCGTAGAACTCCTCCTGGTAAAGCTCCACCTGCGAGCGAGAAGCCATGAGCAATAGCGACCAGAACACCTGAATCGGGTGAGAAGCCCCGCCACTCCCTTTCATAGAGCTTTCTTGGCAAAAGTATTGCTGCAGGTCGTCAAAGCTGATTTGGGCGATACCCTGTTGCCAAAGTTGGGCAAGCAGGGATTCCAGCTCGGCAGTGGTCTCTACGAGGTTTTCTGGGTGGGCCAACTGAGCGATCGCTGATAGCGGTTGCTTGCGAGAAACCCGTTGAGCCAGGGGCCTTGAGGCAGGCTCAAAGCGCTGTTCCAGCAAGGTCTCCAGCTCCTGCAGGTGGCCGATCAGTTCTTTGAGGGTGATGGGCCGAGTCCGACTCAGGCGGGGTACGGCCCTGGGCTGCAACACGCGATCCAGTTGGGCCAACGACCAACTGGGCCAGGGATCCTCCTCCAACTCCACCGGGCTGGTCTCCTCACTTTCTTCGTCTTCCGGCTCTGACAGCGCCATCGCCTTGAGATAGACCAACATAGCGGCATAGAGAAAAGCCTGTCCCGACTCCGACAGGTCATGACTGTTGGCAGCAGGAGCCATACGGGCTAAAAACCGATCGATGACGTCGATGACCTGCACATCCCACGGGTTAATCTCGCCCCGTTCTGCCAAATCGATAAGCAGAGCAATTGCCTCTTCGGTCGGTAAGTAGGCCATAGTGCCCCCAGCCTCTGTCCCTCACTGTAGCCCCCAAGCGGGATCCCGGCCATCTCCGGCCGGAGTCAAACCTCCAGCTCAACTTCTCAAGCCAACCGGCTGTGCAGCGGCGGTGCGATCGTGTAAGATAGTAGTCCAGCTCTAGCAGTTGCTAGAGTGGAACGTAAGGGCGGTTAGCACAGTGGTAGCGCACTTCCTTCACACGGAAGGGGTCACAAGTTCGAATCTTGTACCGCCCATAGGTTTTGACCTTCAGCGAACAGAGCTTCCGTTTCTCCTGTTGGGTGGTAACCTACAGGCTCCCCCGCCTTTGATAGAGAGCCACTGGTTATCGAAAACGAGGATGGGCAGCTTCTGCCAGACTCCTGTCCTCTGGGCAAGTGCTTCGAGCTGGGTAGACTAGGAACCTACAGGAGTCCCCTGCCTGTAACCAAAAGCCAGGAGATGCGTCATGAGTCCCTTCACCAACCCTCCCCAACCCCTGACTCCCGGCGAGTTTTTATCTTACTTAGAGGAGATAACAGGAGCCTACAAAGTTAAGACATCGATTATCACCTTTTACAGCAGAATTTGGAGTCAAGCATTTGATCTCAAATTTTCCAAGGGTCAGTGGATTTTTGGGTACAGCCCCTACTGGAGAGCGCTTCTAGAAGCTAAGCTCCAAAACAGCGAATACTATCCAATATCTTGCGTTGTCAGAACCTTCACCGACGAAAAACACAAGCGCAAGGCCCCCAATGGCAAAATCGTTTTGATCCCGACTAAAGAGCTAAGGATGTTCTTTCTTCCGGCTCCAGGACAGCTTATCAAGCTAACTCCAGAGGAATGCTTTGCCTGCCACAATACAGATGCCCAAACGGGAGAGCCACTCCCCCTCGAGCAAGATGTCAAGTTTTTGTAGTAGCAGCAGTGGGAGTTAGGAAGCGCTGCTAGGGCCAATCCCCCAGGACTAGGGCCATGTAGCTTAACCCCAATCAAGAGCTTGGCTCCAAGCGCAACAGGGATCCGTTGGGGGCATCGGTCAATAAGTAGAGCAAGCCATCCGGCCCCTGGCGCACATCTCGGATGCGACCCACCGCTCCTTCTAGCAGGCGCTCTTCTGCCACCACGCGATCCCCCTGCAAAACCAGGCGTGCCAAATGCTGACCGGCCAGCGCTCCCACAAAGAGATTGCCCCGCCACTCAGGAAAGACATCTCCCGTGTAAAAGGCCATGCCAGAAGGGGCAATGGAGGGCGTCCAGTGCAGCAGCGGCGAAGCCAATCCAGGAGCTGCCGCCAGTCCTTGGCCGACCGGTTCGCCGCTGTACTCCCGACCATGGGTAATCAGGGGCCAGCCGTAGTTGACACCGGGGGCCAAGATGTTGATCTCGTCCCCCCCTTGCGGCCCATGTTCGTGCGTCCAAATGGCTCCTGTCTCGGGGTGGCGGGTCATTCCCTGAATGTTGCGGTGGCCATAGGTAAAAATTTCCGGCAAAGCCCCTGCTTTTCCCACAAAGGGGTTGTCTGGCGGGATCCCGCCCGTGTCAGTAAGGCGCAACACCTTGCCGGCAGCATCCCCCAGATCCTGGGCCCGATCCCGCTCGCCGCGGTCGCCGGTGCTGATGTAGAGAAACCCTTCTTTGTCAAAGGCCAGGCGGGAGCCGAAGTGCTGTTGGGCAGGGGTTTTGCGCTCCATGTCAAAAATCACTTCCAGATCCTGGAGTTCTCTTTCTCTCAGACGGGCCCGCGCCACTCGCGTCCCCCCGCCGCCTGGCCCAGGAGCTGCATAGGACAAGTAGATCCAGCCGTTCTCTGCGTAGTTGGGGTGCAAGGCAATATCCAGCAGCCCTCCCTGGCCGCGGGCAAACACCTCTGGCACCCCAGCGATGGGCTGGGGATCCAACCCCTGCTCGGTAACTCGGCGCAGCCGGCCCGGACGTTCGGTCACCAGGATGGTTCCGTCTGGCAGAAAGGCCATCCCCCAAGGATGCTCCAACCCGCTTGCCAACGTCACGACCTGGAAGCGCTGCTCTGTCCTGGCTCTGGGCAGAGCTTGGGCGTGATCCCCCTGTTGCAGAGACATGACCGTTTCCGGTCTGACCGGGTAGGCCCCAACAGGGGCGGACAACCCCCCCAAAAGCAACAGCGAGGAGAGAAGTTTTATCGCCGGGATCCTCAGAGCCATTGCCACCTCGTTTTCGCGATGGATTTTGAGGTTTGAGCTAGCCAATCATTGCTGCTGCTCTTCTAAAAAGATGTACCGATGGGAGCAGAGTTGGCTGCCCACAAGAGTGGGGAGTTTCCTGTGCCCTTGCGGCCTTGGGTTAGCCTTGAGGGCAGCATCTGCCCCCAAACCATGCTGGAAGCTAGCGAGATCTTCGGCCAGCCCCAGAGGCAAACCTGTGGATCCCTGCAGGAACTCCAGATCCACCCCAGGGGGATCCGTCTCCTCTGTACCCAGGGCCGCTGGTCTATTCAGGTGCTCACCCCTCGTCTGCTGCGGCTGCGCTTTAGCCCCAGCGGCGAGTTCTTGCCCCGTCGTTCTTGGGATGTGGCTTTGGCGGATGAAGAGTGGCCGCCGGCTCCTTTTGAGCTGCAGGAAAGCCCCACCCAAGTTCACCTCAGCACTTCTCTGGTGCAACTGCAGATCGACCGGGATCCCCTCCGCTTCAGCTTTCGCGATCCCCAGGGCCAGGTCTTTTGTGCCGATATCTCTGGGGGCCTCAGTTGGGGATCTGAGAGCATCCGCCTGGTTAAATCCCTCCACCCCGCCGAGCACATCTACGGCCTGGGAGAACGGGCTGGGCTGCTCAACAAGCGGGGCCGGCGCTACAGCCACTGGACCCGCGACTGCTGGGGCTACGACGCCCACAGTGACAACCTCTATCTGGCCATTCCCTTTGCCTTGCTCCTCCGCCCTGGCCTCTGCTACGGCCTCTTCCTGCACTGCACCCACTGGAGCCAGTTCGACCTGGGCCAGGCGGAGCCTGAACAGTGGGCCATCGAAGTGCGCGCCCCCGAGCTGGACTACTACCTCATCTACGGCCCTACCCCCGCCTTGGTGCTCCAGACCTACACCCAACTCACCGGGCGAACCCCCCTGCCTCCGCTCTGGGCCCTCGGCTACCAGCAGTGCCGCTGGAGCTACGCCAGCGCTGCTCAAGTACAGAACATTGCCGAGCAATTTCGCCAGCGCCAGATCCCCTGCGACGTCATCTACCTGGATATCGACTACATGCGCGGCTACCGCGTCTTCACCTGGGATCCCCGCCGCTTTCCCGATCCCGCCCGCCTCACGGCGCAGCTGCATGAAGCCGGCTTTCGAGTGGTGGCCATTGTGGATCCCGGCGTCAAGTTCGATCCCGAAGCCGACTACGCCGTTTTTGACGAGGGCCTGGCCCAAGACTTCTTCATTCGCCGCGCCGACGGCCACCTCTTCCACGGCTATGTTTGGCCGGGCAAAGTTCTCTTCCCCGATTTCTCGCGCCCCGAAGTGCGGCAGTGGTGGGGATCCTGGCAGCGGGTTCTCACTCAAGCCGGTGTGGATGGCATCTGGAACGACATGAATGAGCCGGCCCTCAACGACCGCCCCTTTGGAGATGGGGGCCAAATTGTGGACATCCCCCCCGACGCCCCCCAAGGCCCCCCTGAAGAGCGCACCACCCACGCCGAGGTGCACAACCTCTATGGCCTCCTGATGGCCCGCGCCTCCCGCGAGGGTCTAGAACAGCTCTGCCCCAACCAGCGCCCCTTTGTCCTCACCCGCTCCGGCTTTGCCGGGATCCAGCGCTGGGCTGCCGTCTGGACAGGAGACAACCAATCCTCCTGGGAACATCTGGAGATGTCCCTACCCATGCTCCTCAACCTGGGCCTGTCGGGAGTTAGCTTTGTCGGCGCCGACATCGGCGGCTTCGGGGGCAACGCCACTCCCGAGCTGTTTGCCCGCTGGATGCAAATGGGGCTCCTCTATCCCCTCATGCGCGGCCACAGTGCTCAGGGAACTCGCCCCCACGAACCCTGGAGCTTTGGCCCTGAGGTGGAAGCCATTGCTCGACAGGCCATCCAGCTGCGTTATCAACTGTTGCCCTACCTCTACAGCCTCTTCTGGGAGTCCAGCCAAACCGGCTCCCCCATCCTGCGCCCCCTGTTCTACGAATTCCCTGACGATCCCCAGACCTACGAGATCTCAGACCAAGCCATGCTGGGATCCGCCCTCCTAGCTGCCCCCGTCGTCCGTCCGGGGATCCGCTGCCGCGCTGTCTATCTCCCGGCGGGCACCTGGTTTGACTGGTGGACAGGCCAGGCCCACAGCGGCCCTGGCTATGTGCTGGCCCCCGCCCCCCTTGACCAACTGCCTCTCCTTGTGCGCAGCGGCTCTATCCTGCCCTTAGCTCCTCCCTGCCAGTCCACCACCGACCTGCGCCGTGACCAACTGCGCCTTAAACTCTACCCCGGTGACGGCAGCTTCACCCTCTACGAAGACGACGGCCAAACCCTCGCCTACTCAAGCGGCCAGTGGGCCACCACCACCTTCCGCCTGCACCAGCAGGCCAACCAGCTCCTCCTAGAGATCGAGCCCCGCCACGGTGGCTGGATCCCACCCAAACGCACCTGGATCCTTGAGCCCCTTGGCCAGGCCCCCCTCCTCTTGCCCGACAGCGGCCAGGCCCAGCAGATCTGTCTGTCCAGCCCAGAAAGAGCCCGCCCCTAGTCAACTGCCCTCACCGCCTCCAGCAGCTCGCGGTTGTCCCGCTTGAAGATGGGCAGCCACTCCACATGCTGGTAGCGCAGGATCCCTTGGCTATCCACCACAAAATAGGCCCGCCGTATCCCCAGCAGACTATCCACCCCGTATTGCTGGCTCACCCTCCTGTCCACATCGCTCAGCAAAGGAAACTCCAGCTTGAGCTGCTCGGCAAAGGCTTCGTGCTTGGAGACAGGATCACTGCTAATCCCCAAGATCTCGCACCCTGCTGCCCGAAAAGCTCCCCAATCCTCCCGAAAACAGCGCATCTCGCTCGTACACACCGGCGAGAAGTCCGCCGGGTAAAAAGCCAGCAACACCTTGCTCTTGCCCCGATAGGCCCCCAGCGAAATCGTCGCCCCCTTCGGGATCCCTTTCCCCACTGCAGGCAGGCTAAAGTCAGGAGCTGCAGTCCCAATCACAATCCCCATAAAGCCGTCCGAAACCTTAAAGATCCCCTCACCAGTCTAACGGCGAATCCGGACCCTTGCTCCGTCGGGGGGGATTTTGGTGTGGGGTATTGACATGTGGGTTGGGGTGGGGGTAGGGTAGTAAAGCGCCAATGAGGC
>NZ_JANSIY010000049.1:0-18514 GCF_047462295.1 Synechococcus sp. H60.3
AGATGTTTATAAGTGACAGGGCCGGGGGTGGTCGCGTGAGCGGCGCGGAGCGCTTGGGCTGGCTCCCCTGGGAGAGGGGCTGGGGGTGCTACTCCGGCTGGGGAAACTCCTCCCACAGGCGGGTGTGTTGGCGCAGGCTGAGGAACTGCCCGCCGCCGAGGATGAGGTGATCCAAAACCGGGATCTGCAGCAGTTGCCCCGCCTGCAAGAGTTGCCGCGTCAGGGCAAGATCCTCCGGGCTGGGATCCAAACTGCCGGAGGGGTGGTTGTGGGCCACCAGGATGCGGCTGGCTCCTTGCTTGATGGCGCTGCGGAAGGTTTCCCGCGGGTGGGTGAGAGTTTCCGTGGCGGTTCCCCGGGTTACAATCTGCTGGCCAATGAGGCGGTGTTTGATGTCCAAGTGCAGGACGGCAAAGTGCTCTTGGGTCTCCCACATCAGGTCGCCGCTTAGGGCCATGGCCGCCTGTTCTGGCGATTCAATCACCGTCCGCTCGGGTAGTCGGGCCAAAAACACCCGCCGCCCCAGCTCGATGGCGGCCAACACTGTTGCTGCTTTGGCTGGGCCAATGCCCTCAATTTGCAGCAGCTCCCCGGCTTCCAGCTGGCGCAGTTGGGCTAAGGGATCCCCCTGGGCTTCCAATTTTTTCAAGAGCAACTGGGCCAGGCCAACGGCCGAGAGCTTACCTGCCCCCTGGCCGGTATTGAGCAAAATGGCCAGCAGCTCCGCGTGGGAGAGGTTTCTTGCCCCTTGGTTAAGCAGTCGCTCGCGCGGGCGATCCTGAAGGGGAAGGTCGCTGATACGCAACACGTACTGGCTCATCTTGCGGCTAAGGCAGAGAAGAGGTTTTTTTCAACAGCCAAAAGGGGCTGCGGCGCTCTACGACCTGCCAAGTTGCTGCTAGCTCAGCTACAAAGGGATCCCAGGTCACCAGATAGTCGGGCACCTGCCAGGCGGCCAGCTCCTCCAGGTTGGCGGCATAGGGCACCCGCAGCGGGCCATAGAAATAGGGTACAAATGACCGCAGCCCATAAAGGCCAACCCTTCCCGAAAGAGCCGGTTCTGGGCCGGCAAACTGCCGGAAGAAGTGGACGGATCCCCCCTGGGTATGCTGCAACACCCTTGGGAAAACCCAGCTCCAGGCCAACTGGGCGCTTAGTCCCGTGGCCAAGAGCAAGATGGCCCATCCTCGAACATTGTGCCGAGCTCTAATCCAGGCCAGTCCCCCCAACGCCAGGAGCCCAGCAGGGCCATAGGTGAAGAAGGGCCACTCCACCTCGGCCTGGAGATATCCAAGCGCCAAGCTGCCCGCTAGGCTCTCAAAAAGGTCGGAAAGCGGGATCCCCAAAGCCGCCAATCCCTTCTCGACCCTCGGCAGCAGCAGGACGGGATCCTGGGATCCCAGCCAGGGCAATAGCAGCCACAGGGCTAGCCAAAACAAACCGCTCAGCAGGATCCAGCCGCCTTCCCAAACGCTGAGTTGAGCCTCTCTTGATCCCAGGCGTTGCAGGCGCAGGGCAGCAAAGTAGGCGCCGATGGGATAAAGCAGCGAGGTGTAGTGGATCAACTTGGTTTGCACCAAGAGCGAAAACAGAGCCAGCACCACCCCGAAGGCCACCAACAGCAGGCGTTCTGCCCGCTGAGTTAAATCCGCCGCTGCCGAGTCACTGCTCCTGCGGAGGCTGGCCAAGATCTCGGCCAAGGCCGGAGCCGCCCAGGGAAAACACCCTAGAGCAAAGGCCAAGAGATGCAGGTAAACTGGGCCGGGGTGGCCGCTGGGGGTACTCACCAAACCCCACTGGTAGTGCCAAAACGCCGCCAGCCACTGCAGCCCCCGCGCCGCTGCTTCCAGCGCCAGCCAGGCCAGAGGAATAGCCCCCGCCAAGCCGAGGAAGGCCACCATCTCCCCCCACCGCCTTGGCGGATCCCGCTGCCAGAGCTTGTAGAGGGCCCAGATGCCCAGCGGCAACACCAGCCCCACGGGTCCTTTGGCCAACACCGCTAGGCCCAAGGCCAGCGCGCCCAGGGCGTTCCACCCCTGCCCGGAGCGGCCGGAGCGACGGGCCTCGTCAGCAGCCCAAAGGGATCCCAGCCCCACGCCCATGCCCAAATTCAACAGCGGGTCGATGAGGCCGGTTTTGTAGAAAAACAAAGGCAGGTAGCCCGTCAGGAGCAGGATCCCCCAGAGGCAGCCAAACCCCACCCCGCGCAGCCGCGCTCCCCACGCCCCCAAGAGGGCCACCGTGATGCCGCCGGCAAACGCATTGGGTAGCCGCGCCGCCCCTTCGTTGACCCCCAGGGCCGCCATCGCCAGGGCCTGCAGCCAGAAAAACAGAGGCGGCTTCTCGTAGAAGGGCTCGCCGTTGATCTGCAAAGCCAGGGGATCGCCGCTGGATAGCATCTGCCGCGCCAAGCTGGCGTAAATGAGCTCGTCCCAGTCAAACAGGTAAGGGATCCCCTGGCCCGCCCCCAGCCACAGGAGGGCCAAAAGCCCCATCCCCAGGGATCCCTGGAGGCCGCCAAGAAGCCTAGCCATGGAAGGCTTCCAGAGGCACCACCCGGCCCACACTGGCGGGCGAGCGCAAAAGGCGCAGTAGGTGAGCGGCTAAGGTGGATCCCTCGATCTCGGCGGGCATCTCCACCCCACACCAACGGCTGGAGCTCTCCTGCAGGGCCGCCACCCAATCGGGAGTTAGGGATCCCCGCGCCACCCCAATCAGTTGCGGCAGCGGCTTCTGGCGATAGAGCCCGATCCAACGCACGCCCAGCCGAAACGGCCCAGGCCGAAAACGGGGGTTGGGACTGCCGTCCGCTTCAAACTTGCTCAGCATCAGTTGCAGCGAATGGATCTGGCGGGTATTCAAGGGAGGAGCGGCAACCCGGCGGGCGCGAAAGGTGGGCACCATCTCGGCAAAAGGAACTTGAACAGTCTGCTCCTCCCCTGGGGTGGTGTTGAAAGCATAGCTGTAGGCCGGGCTGTCCCAGCCCCCTTGATCCCGCAGCAAAACCTTGTAGCGCTGTCCATCGCCCCGTAGCCGCAGCTCCAGGCCGGCAAACCCTGAGGCATCCAAGGGCGGCTGCCAATTGCGGGTGCGGGTGGAAACAAAGCCGCCGAAGTTGGCCGTGGAAACCTGGCCCGTAAACAGCAGCTCACCCTCCCCCCAGAGCAGTTGGCTTTGACTCACCCCGCCCATCACCACATCGTCGAGGATGCCCCAGAACTGGTTCACCTGGGGATCGGGCCGGCGAAAGTCAAAGAGCATCTGTTCCGTTTGGCCGCTGCGGCGCAGGCGCTCTAGGTAGGCCTTAGCTTTCTCCCGGTTCTCCAGACCGAGGATGACCCTGGCTGTCACCTCATCCCCTCTCTCCTGGACTTCTGCCCCTTGCCGGTGCAGCGCCTCCGCCAGCCCCACTGGTAGGCCATCGCCCAAGAGGATCACGGGAAGGGGAGCTGAAGTCGCCAGGGAAGGAGGCATGAAGTCAACGGCTGCTGTCTGAAACCCATTCTGAACCCAGCGCCAGAGGTCAGCAAAGGGCAGCGCTTCGTAGTAGGTCAGCGTGTTCCAAAACCGCCCCAGATCCCAAGGCATGGCCTTCCCATCTAGAGAACGCACGCAGGCGAGATGCTTACAGGATAGCCCCAGTCAGGGGATCCCTAGCAATTGAACCGCCTTTGAAGACTCCTCAACCCTATCTGCCCCAACCTCTGCCGGCCCTAGGTTTTCTCGGCAGCGGATCAAGCCAACCGCTGCTGTCCTCTCCAGAAGGCAAGGGATCCCTTCTCCGAGTTTGCTTTTGTGGATCGCATTGCCGCTCTCGGCAGGGTGGGGGCACTAACCCAACCGTTGAGGGGGCGCTGGATCCGCAATCAAACTTAACACTAAAAGTCGAAGAGAATAGCTTGCAAAAGCGATCCCGGATCCCATCGGCAAATGATCTCGCAATGGTCTATTCTTGATCCTGTTGTCGGGTTTGTCGCTGGAGCGGAGCTGACCCCCCCCTTCTAAGATCGAACTACGGAGAACCATGTTTAGCAAATCTTTTTCTCTTCAGAAAGCGTTCGCGATGGCGCGTCGTCGGTTATTGGTCCTGATCTTGGCTTTGGGGATGGCCGGATATGCCTGGGGGCCGGCCTTGGCGGCCAGGCAGATTCCTCCTGTAGCCTTGTCGCCAACCGAGTCCATCACTTTCACAGAAGCGCAACTGGCCAGAGGAAAGCAGTTATTCAACAAAGCCTGTGCCCAGTGTCATGTGGGTGGCCAGACCTATCCCAACCCGGACGTGAGCCTGAAGCTCTCGGATCTGGAGGGGGCAACACCTCCCCGCGATAATGTGTTGGCGATCGTAGACTACATCAAGAACCCGGTCACCTATGACGGGGTAGAGTCCCTGGTGGAATATCATCCCAACACCCAGCTTCTGAGTGAGTATCCTCGCCTGCGCAACCTCACCGATGAGGATCTGAAGTTAATTGCCGGCTACATCCTAGTGCAGGCTAAGACCGTACCCGGCTGGGGCGGCACCAAGAGCGAATCCCACAGCGACCTTTCCGCCTATCTCTAATGCCTGGGCAAACTCAAGGGGCAAACCGGTGGGGGATCCCGGGCCGTGGCTGGAGGTGGGCCGGGATCCTGCTTTTGGTATGGCTAGGGATAGCTAGCCCAGCGGCAGGCCGCGTTGATCCCTATGTGAGCCAGTACCTGCGAACCACTGAGCCAATAGAGTTGCCCTGGGATGCCGAAGGGCACATGCTCACCTTTACTCCAGAGCAACTTACCGACGGGAAAAATCGCTTTCAGGCTGCCTGTCTGAACTGCCACGTGGGCGGCTCTACCCTACCGGCTCCTAACATTTCCCTTTCGCTCAAGGCCTTGCGCGGCGCCACCCCGCCCCGCGACACCATTCAAGCTCTCATGGAGTACCAGCGGGATCCCCGCAGCTACGATGGCACCGAAGTTAGCTATGGCTGCCGCCCTGTGCCTCCCTCCTGGATGGATGATGAAGCGCTGCGCAACCTGGCTGCCTTTATCCTCAGGGCGGCTCAAGTGGCTCCGGGCTGGGGATCCAACGTCATCGGAGGTGGCTGAGGAATCGGGGTTCCCTCCGCCCGTTGCAGGGGTGGTGATAGCCTAGTGAAAAGGGAAGGTGGCGGCCATGCTCCAGAATATCCGCTCCATACTCCTGGGCCTGTGGATACTGGCCCTGCTCGTTTTCCTTGTCCAAAACTGGGGATCCACAGCAGCGGTCGTCGTGGCTGGTCAAGCCGGCGCTGCGATTCCTTTGTCGCTGACGCTGTTCACTGCCTATGGGGTAGGAGTCGGCTTGGGGTTTCTGTATGTGGGCGCTTGGCGGATGCATGATCAGGCGTTGCAGCGACAGGCAATCCGCAAGTTAAACCAGCTCATCGACCGAGTGCGCTTCTTGGAAGCGCAGATGATTCCCCCCGACCACTATTTGCCTCAAGATCTGCCGGAGTACGAGCCGGATCCCCAGGCAGGTCGCTATTCCTATTCCAATATCCCGCCGGAACGCATTCGCCAACCCGCTGAACCTGAGGAGGAAGACGACACGGCCACTACCCCCAACTGGCGGATCGTCCGACGTCCCTACCCCGGCCAAGAGGAGGAAGAGGAATGGGACTCCTAAGCTGGTGGAGATCTTCTGCAAATCCCTTGCCTGAGCCCGCTCCCCGACCTGAGCCCCAAGGGCAAAATCACTACCTGTTGATCATTTTGGACAGTTGCCGCTTCGACAGCCTGCTGGCGGCTAACCCCAAGCATCTGCTCAAGTTGGGATCCCTGGAAAAGCGTTGGAGCTACGCCTCCTGGACGGCTCCCGCCCATTACAACCTGCTGATGGGCCTGTTGCCTCACACCAGCCCTACCCACGTTTTCGCCTCTGAGCACTACAAGCAGGAGTATTTGCGTTACAACGAGCGCCTCGGCACCCGGCAGCCGATTGAGTTCAAGCATCTGCTGCCTCACCTCTACTTGCCAACGCTCCTGAAGCATCAACTGGGCTACACCACCCATGCCATGGTCTCCCTGCCGGTGCTCAACCCCAGCACTCTGCTCAATCGCGACTTCGATTCCTACCGTCTCATGCCGCGGCACAACGATATGGCGGCCATGGTGGAGCAGTTGCGCTTCGAGCCGGATCGCCCCAGCTTTTACCTATTAAATGTGGGCGAAACTCACTATCCCTACGCCCTGCCCGACGAGGACCCCAGCTCGTGGCCCCGCATCTCTGGGGTCAATGGTGTGTTAAAGCGCCTGGATGAAGGGGAAGAGGCCGGGATCCCCTTTTTCAATTCCGCCCAGTTGGAGGAGCTGCGCCAGCGGCAGATCGAGGCGGTGCGCTACCTAGATGGGGTCTTTGAGCAACTGTTCGATCTGGTTCCCAAAAACACCTACATCACGGTTACTGCCGACCACGGCGAGTTGTTTGGGGAAGGGGGCTACTTTGGCCATGGCCCCATCCAGCACGAAAAGGTGCTAGAAGTGCCTTTCATTGAGGGAAAAATTCGCTAGGACAAGGCCCAGCCCCTCACCCCCGGCCCTCTTCCTCTGGGAGAGGGGAGATGGGGATCGGGGCTAGGTTGCTGCCTGGAAGAGTCGTCTGCGAAAAAGGGGCTAGACCTGCTGGGTCTCTGGCTTGGGCAAGGTGGGATCCCGGTGGGTTTCGATGGGGCTTTTGCCGAGGGAGGTCACCTTCGCAGCAGGGGATAAGCCATCTTCGGCGGCCAAGTCGGCGGAACGGGCAATCTCGTAGAGACTTTTCACCACACTGGTTAGGGGAATGGCAACGATCACGCCCAAGATGCCCCCCAGTTGCGCCCCCACCAATAGGGCAATCAAGATCCACACCGGGTTGAGGCCAATCAGTTCCCCCATTAGCCGGGGAGCGATGACTCGATCCTTGATCTGCTGCACGATCAAGGAGACCAGCACCACCTTGAGGCTGAGCCAGATATCTTGGAAGGCCAGCAGCACTGCTGCCGCGCCGATGCCGATAAAGCCCCCCACTAGCGGGATCACCTCCAGCAGGCCAATCAAGAGGCCAAACAAAAGCCCAAAGGGTACTCGCAGCAGCCCAAACACTGGCACCAGCATCAGGGCCATAATGAACCCCAACACCAACTGGCTGATGAGAAAGTTCTGGAAACTCAGAGCCAGGGCTTCGCCGATGCGCGGCCCCCAGGGCTTGGGGAAGAGGCTGAGCAACCCCTGCCAGAACTGGCCCCCGTAGAGCAGCATGTAGAGGGCCAGCACCAACACCAACACCAAGTCAACCACCTGGTTAAAGGTGCCCAGGAGGATGTCTAGGGATTGGCTGGCAATTTTTTCGGCACTGGCCTGCAGGCGGTTGAGGAGGGTGTTCACCAGCTCCGTCTGGCCGAGGTTGATGTTGCGCTCTGCCGCCCACAGGCTGATTTGATCCAGCCAGCTTTGTAAGGTATCCACCCACTCCGGGATCCGCGCCCCCAACTGCACCACCTGCTTGGCCAGGATGGGCACGATGGCGATCCCTACCAAGGCCAGCAGCACCACCGACAGGGCAAAAACCAGGGTGACCGCCAAACCCCGACTGACCCGATAGCGCTGCAGCACCTGTACCGGATAGTTGAGCAAAAAGGCCAGCACCGCTGCCGTCAGGAGGGTGGTGAGCAGATGGCCAAACAGCCGGCCCACCTGCAGGGCCAGCCAGCCGCTAATGACGATCAAAATCCAGGTGAGCAGCAGCCGCTGCAAAGGTGAGAAGCGATTCATGCCAGGGGGATCCCCAAGAGCCTAAAAACCCAGGATGCTATATCCACTATCCACATAGATCACCTGGCCGGTAATGCCGCTGGCCAGGTCGCTGGCCAAAAAAGCAGCCACATTGCCCACCTCGAGCTGGGTGATATTGCGCCGCAGCGGAGCTTTCTCCTCCACCGCGTGCAGCATGGCATGAAAATCCGAAATCGCCGAAGAAGCCAGGGTGCGAATGGGCCCGGCAGAGATAGCATTCACCCGGATCCCGGCAGGGCCCAGCTCGGCCGCCAGGTAGCGAACACAGGTTTCCAGGCCCGCTTTGGTGACAGCGGCCATGTTGTAGTTGGGCACCACCCGCACGCCCCCCAGATAGGTGAGGGTGAGGATGCTGCTGCCGGCTCTCAAGAGGGGCTTGGCGGCCCGGCAGAGGGCAATCAGGGAGTAGGTGCTCACATCCATGGCCAGGGCAAACCCCTCCCGCGAGATATCGCTAAAGTTGCCGCTCAGCTCTTCTTTTTTAACGAAAGCCAGGCAGTGAACCAAGATATCGACCTGACCCCATTTTTGGGCCACCCCTTGAAACAGATCGTTGATCTGCTGGTCGCTTTGCACGTCGCAGGGAAGGAGAAAATCCGGCTGCAGGGGCTCCGTCAATTGCTGGACTTTGGTTTTGAAGCGATCCCGCTCGTCTGGCAAGTAGGTAACCCCCAACGTAGCTCCCGCTTTGTGCAGTTGCTGGGCAATGCCCCAGGCGATGGAGCGCTCGTTGGCAATGCCAGTTACCAAGGCTTTCTTTCCGGTCAGATCTAGCATAAGGAGACCCAAGAGTAGGGGTACATGCCTATCCATCCTCCCACACAGGTGGAGGGATCCCTTAGCTGGGCTGATAGGTGGAAGCCACGTGCAGTTCTTTGAGCTGCTTGGGCTCGACGCCGGCAGGGGCGCCGGTGAGCAAACACCTGGCCTGCTGGGTTTTGGGAAAGGCGATGACATCGCGGATGGAATCTTCCCCCGCCAGCAGCATCACCAGCCGGTCTAGGCCGTAGGCGATGCCCCCGTGGGGCGGCGTGCCGTACTCAAAGGCTTCTAGCAAAAAGCCAAACTTGTCCCGCGCCTGCTCAGGGGTGAGGCCGATGGCCTGGAAAACCTGCTCCTGGATCTCCCGCTGGTAGATGCGCAGGGATCCCCCGCCCACTTCCACGCCGTTCCAGACCAGGTCGTAGGCCTGGGCCCGCGCCGTTTTTAGGTCGGCCAAGTCGTCGGGGTGGGGAGCGGTAAAGGGGTGGTGCAGGGCTTCTAGGCGGTTTTCCTCGGCGTTGAACTCAAACATGGGGAAATCGGTGATCCAGAGAAGATTCAAGGCGTTCTCCGGGATCAAGCCCAGCTCCTGCCCCAGGTGCAGCCGCAGGCGGCCCAGCGACTCGTTGACCACGGCAGCCGGCCCTGCCCCAAACAGCAGCAGATCCCCTGGCTTGGCGTTGGTCATCTGCAGCAACTGCTTCTCCTGCTCAGGGCTAAGGCTTTCCTTGAGGGCACCAATGGTATCGAGGCTGCCGGCGCGCACCCGAATGAAGGCCAGGCCGCCCGCCCCGTACTGGGTAACCAGCTTGAACAGATCGCCGCCGGGCTTGATGCGGGTGTTGGAGATCCTCTCGTCGCCGCCGGGCACCGGCAGAGCCTTGATCACTCCCCCCTGCTGCAGGGCTTTGGCGAAGACTTGAAAGCGGGATCCCTGAAACACCCCCGAAACATCCACCAACTCCAGCCCAAAGCGGGTGTCGGGTTTGTCGGAGCCGTAGCGGGCCATAGCCTCGGCGTAGGTCAGCCGCGGGAAGGGACGGGGCAGGTCGATCCCTTTGACAGTTTTGAAGATGTGGCCGATGAGCCGCTCGTTGAGCTCCAAGATTGCCTCCTGATCCAGGAAGCTCATCTCCATGTCCAACTGGGTAAACTCCGGCTGGCGATCCGCCCGCAGATCTTCATCCCGAAAACAGCGGGCAATTTGGTAGTAGCGATCCACGCCAGCCACCATCAGCAACTGCTTAAAAAGCTGGGGCGACTGCGGCAGGGCAAACCACTCGCCGGGGTTGACGCGGCTGGGCACCAAGTAATCTCTGGCACCTTCGGGGGTGGAGCGGGTGAGGATGGGGGTCTCCACCTCGATAAAGCCTTCTTCGTCCTCCAGAAAGCGGCGAATGGCCTTGATCACCTGGTGGCGCAGTTGCAGGTTGCGGGACAAGCGCTCCCGCCTTAAGTCCAAGTAGCGGTAGCGCAGGCGAATCTCCTCCCGCACCTCTTCCCCTTCTTCCCCCGAGACACTGAAGGGAAGCTGCTTGCCCACGCGGCTGAGAATTTCCAGCTCTTCTGCGTAGACCTCCACTTCGCCGGTGGGCAGGCGGGGGTTAAAGGAGTCTTCAGGCCGCTGCTGAACCCTACCTGTGACCCGCACTACGTATTCGCTGCGCACCTCCTTAGCCAGCTCGTAGGAGAGGGGGGTCTTCTGGGGATCCGCCACCAGTTGCACAATGCCGGAGCGATCCCGCAGATCGAGAAAGATCACGCCCCCGTGGTCGCGGCGGCGGTCGATCCAGCCGTAGAGGGTGACACTCTGGCCGATGTGAGCTGGGCGCACTTGGCCACAATAGAGGGAACGGGGCGGGCGACGGATAGCAGCAGGCATGGACGCGGTAAGAAAACAAGGGTCTGAGCCCCTATCATACAAAACTCAGCCCCCCTGCCTCGATTCTGCCCCTCAAGGACAATCAGGGGATCCGCCCAAGGCCCCCACAATCGTGCAGGTGTTGTGGCGCATCATAGCGATGTAGGTTTCGGCACCGCTGCCTGGCTCCCCTAGGGAGTCCGAGTACAGTTCCTGTTCGGCCACCTGGACTCCCGCTTCGGCGGCCACCGTTTGGATGAGAGCGGGGTTAAGGGTGGTCTCGGCAAAAACCGCCGGCACCCCCAGGGCGCGGATCTCCTCCACCAACCGAGCCACCGTCTGGGCGCTGGGCTGTTCCTCGGTGCTGATCCCCAAGAGGGATCCCCCCATCTTCAGGCCGTAGGCTTGGGTGTAGTAGGCAAAGGCAGCGTGGGTGGTCACCAAAACCCGGTTGGCAGGGGGAATGGTCTGAATCTGCTCCGCGATCCAGGCGTGGAGCTCTTCCAGCTCCGCCCGATAGGCGGCGGCATTGGCCTGAAAAAAAGCCGCTTCGCCGGGCACCTGTTCCGCCAGCTCCTGGGCAATGGGCTCCACCATGAGGATGACGTTTTCCACATTGCCCCATACATGGGGATCCGGCGTCGGGATCCCGTCCTCATCGGTGACGATGGGGTCGAGGATCTCGGCCAGGGCAACCCGCCGCGCCCGTTGAGCAGCAGCGTTGACGAGACGAATCAACCCCGCCTCCAAGTTGTAGCCGTTGTAAAACACCAGATCCGCCTGCTCGAGAGCTGCGGCATCTGCCGGTGTCGGCTCATAGACGTGGGGATCCTGTCCCGGCTGCAGCAGGCTGCTGAGCTGGATGCGATCTTGACCCACCTGCTCTACCCAATCGGCAATCAGAGTGGTGGTAGCCACAACGCGGGGACGTGCCACAGCCAAGCTGGCCAGAGATGTCCAACCGCCCATCAGCAGGCCAAGCCCCACCACCAAGCGGCGCAAAGAAAAGATCTTGGTTTTCATAATTGTTTCACTATTTGAGTTTCCCCTTAGGGTACACTGGTCTTGGCGAAAATGAAAGGAAAATGAAAAAGCCAGCGATTGCTCTCCCTCTTCGTCCGGCCTCTCTGGTGGTGCGGGATCTGACGGTGCGCTATGGCAAGTTGCTGGCGTTGGAGCGGATCAGCGCCGAGATCCAGCCAGGGTGCATCACGGGCATCCTGGGCCCCAACGGGGCTGGCAAAAGCAGCTTTCTCAAGGCGCTGCTGGGGTTGGTGCCAAAAGAGGGGGGCGAGGTGCGCTACGGCGGCCAGGCGCTGCGGGGGGAGCAGGTGGCCTATGTGCCGCAGCGGTCGGCCATCGACTGGAGCTTTCCGGCCACGGTGTGGGATGTGGTGCTGATGGGACAGGTGAGAGCTGCCGGCTGGTTGCGCCGCATCGGTCCGCAAGGTCGGGAGCGGGCAGCGCAAGCTCTGGAGCGGGTGGGGATGGGGACCTATCGGGATCGGCCCATCGGTCGGCTATCAGGGGGACAGCAGCAGCGGGTGTTTTTGGCGCGGGCTCTAGCGCAGGCAGCCGAGATCTACGCCCTGGACGAGCCGCTGGCCGGGATCGACCAGCCCAGCGAGGCCATTGTGTTTCAGGTTTTGCGGGAGTTGGCCGACGCCGGCCATATCGTGATGGTGGTGCACCACGACCTGGGGCAGGCGCTGGCCCACTTTGATGAGGTGCTTCTCCTCAACCGCGTCCTGATTGCCCAGGGATCCCCGCAGCAGGTGCTGCAGCCGCAGGTGTTGCAGCGGGCCTATGGCCGCATCCTGCCCTTGGACTCAGCTGCCTAGGGGGTGAGGGGTGGTATGGAAGGGCTCTGGCACACCCTGGCGGATCCCTTGCGGTTTGCCTTTATGCAGCGGGCTCTGCTGGTGGCGGTGGCCATCGGCGTTCTCTGCGCGGTGGTGGGCAGCTATTTGCTGGTGCAAAGCTTGGCCCTCCTGGGGGATGCCCTCAGCCATTCGCTGCTGCCGGGCCTGGCCATTGCCTACCTGCTGGATCTCAACCTCTTTGTCGGTGCCTTCGTGGCGGGGTTACTGAGCGCCCTGCTCATCCAGTGGATCCGCTCCGCCACCCCCCTCAAGCCCGATGCGGCCATGGGGATCGTCTTTTCTGCTTTTTTTGCCCTAGGGATCCTCTTAATCACGTTAATCCAACGGCGGGCCCGCATCGATCTCAACCACTTCCTCTTCGGCAACCTCCTGGGGGTGAGCGCCGCTGATGTGTTGACAGTGGTGGGCATCACCGTCCTGGTGCTGGGATTGGTGGCCCTCTTTTTTAAGGAGCTGACCTTCTACAGTTTCGATCCCCTGGGGGCCAAGGCAGCCGGCCTGCCTACTGCAGGGTTGGGATGGGGGCTGATGGCGCTCACCTCCCTCACTCTGGTGGCCAGCATGAAGGCGGTGGGGGTGCTGCTGGTGCTGGCCATGCTCATCACGCCAGCAGCAACAGCTTACCTGCTGGCGCCTCGCCTGCACCAGGTAATGCTGCTGGGATCCCTCTTTGGCGTCAGCGCTAGCCTGCTGGGGATGTACGCTAGCTACTACCTCAACGTCGCCTCCGGCCCGGCCATTGTCTTGGTGGCCTCCGTCTGGTTTGGCTTAGCCTTTCTGGCCAGAGTCATCTTCGGCCAAAGCTAAAGGCCGGGGAGAGAAGAGAGGGATCCCCGGCCCAGAGCCTATCCGATTAGAAGCGGGAAGAACGGCTATCCCGCCTGCTGCCGCCTGCGCTGGCCTGACGCGGCATTGCCTTGTTAACCCTCAGATCCCGGCCCATCCAGGTGGCGCCATCCAACTCGTCGATGGCTTTCTGCTCGTCGGCCTCGTTTTCCAGGTCCACGAAAGCAAAGCCCCGCTTGCGGCCCGTCTCCCGATCCACTGGCAGCTTAATTTGCTTGACGGTGCCGTACTCGGAAAACACAAGCCGTAGGTCTTCTTCACTGGCTTTGAAGGACAAGTTGCCCACAAAAATGGTCATAACGTAGCAAACTCCGAACCTTAACCTTTTAGCGCTCAGTTCGGAAGCTCACCTGGTTAGACCATTGGCTCAATCCGAACCTGATGCCAACCACATCTTAGTCTCCCCGACGGCATTTGCAAACTACCTGTTCAAGATCTTTCTCCAGGAACTTGCAGAAGCTTTTTTGAACTAGGAAATTAAGGATCCCAACTTTTAGCGGTGCTTGTCCTGTCCCAGGGGTTGGCGTTTGGGAATGCCGGGAGGACGGGGATAGCAAGCTGGTGTGGGGGCAACTTTCTCCACCAGCAGGCAATGCCGTATCCCGTGGCTGCGGGGGGTAGTGAAGGCTTCGACGTGGATCAGCTTCCCCCCCAGGAGAGAAAGGGCTCGCTCCAGAGTTTGGGCTTCTGCCTCGGTCCAATGGCCGCGGTAGAGAATGGCGCGTCCCCCCACCTTGAGCAGGGGCAGACAATACTCGGCGCAAACCTCCGCCGCTGCCAGGGCTCTGGCCAGGGCCAGATCGTAGCTGCCGCGTTCCTGCGGGTCTTGCCCCCAGATTTCGGCTCGCTGGGCCACCGCCCGCGCCTGGGTCAGGGAGAGCTGCTGCAGGGCCTCTTGCACAAAGGCAATCTTGCGTTGGCTGCTGTCCAGGAGGGTGAAGCTGGCCTGGGGCAGGGCAATTTGGGCCGGGATCCCTGGAAACCCTGCCCCGGTGCCGATGTCGATGCCCCGCCAGGGCCGAGCTTGAATCGCCGCCCAGGATCCCAGCAAGCGTAGGCCCCGCAGCGAGTCCCACAGGTGTTTCTCCCAAAAATCGATGGGAGCGGTGATGCGGGTCAGGTTCTGGGTGCGGTTTCCGGCCATCACCAGGGGATAGAGCTGTTGCAGTTGCTGCCGCTGCGGCTCAGAAGGCTGCCAGCCCAGCTCCGCCAGCCAGCTCTCCCAGAGGGCCTCCAGTTCGGGGGGCTCAGAGGTAGGCGGGGCAGCCTTCTTCATCCCAGGGATCCCAGCCATCGCGATCCCAGTTGCAATCCGGCAGGAATGGCTCGGTCGGCCCAGCCTTTCAGCTCTTGGGTCAAGCCCTGCAAAGATCGGTCGGCGCCCAGCAGCTCCTGGTTCAAGCACACCAGCTCCTGCAAATCCAGCTCCTGGCAGTTGGCCCAATCTTCTGCCAGCAAGTTGATCGGCTGGGGCTGAGCTTGCAACGGCTGCTGGGCAGCCAACTCCAGCTCTATATCCAAAAGCACCTGCTCCAGCCGTTCTACCCGCTCTTGCATCTGGGCCAATAAGGCCGCCAACTGCTGACAGCAATGGTGAACCCGCTGAGCATAAACCTTGAGCGGCAGCGTCAGCGGCAGCAGCGACTCAGACAACAGTTGAATCAGGTGCTGGGCCTCCAGTTCTTCCAGTTGCAGATCTTGCCAAATGGCATGGTAAAAATGGAGCGAGCGACGACAGGTTTCCAGGCGCTGGTAGCAGGGCTGCAATACAGAGCTGCGCAACTCCTGCAGATAATCGGCCCACAGTTGTCCGGCCTCTACCACCCAACCCGTTTGCAGAAAACTCCACCCCTGGGCCAGCAGCCAACTGATCACCAGGCCTGCCAACAACTGCGGCTTTTGCTGGGCCAGAAAAGGCAGAAGATGCTCTCCCCAAATCGCCAACCCCAGCCAGAGCAGAGCGGCCAAAGCCAAGTGGGGCAAGCTGATCATCTGGGCCAGAAGCTGAGCAGAACCTGCGGATCCCTGGGGAAGTCGGCGCTGCCGCAGCATCCAGATGAGCCCTACACCCAAGCTGTACAGCCCTCCCCCCAACAGCGGGATCACCACCAACCACAGGGGTTGCCCCCTCCACAGGTGCGACAATAGCCCAGCCTGGCCCGGCGCATCCCAACTGAGCAAATACACAGCCAACAAAGCCAAAACCACACCCCACCCCTGCTGCCGTTGGAGGCGGCGGGCCAGCAGGCGGCGGCGACGACGAAGATAGGTTTGAAAGGATTCAGCCACAATGGACATAAAACGATGGATCGCAGATCCCTGCCAATATCCCCACCGGTCTGGATCGCCTCCTTACGATCATAAGTCTTGACTCGGCCCTGGCGTCTCTGGGTTCACTATTGCGATTGTTACTGGGAGTCATCGCTTGGCTGGCGGGGCAGGGCTCATCAGACAGTTTTTCAGAGAAGTTCTGTTCTCAAAGCGGGCCTGGGAGAGGCTGTCCAGGACAGGCGGCTGCAAGAAAATCCCCCATCCCTGCTACGATGGAAAGGTCCTTAACGTTTCTTATCCACAGCCAAGTTGGTTTCTTGGTTCGGGTTTTCTCTTCTGCACTGTGCGAGGTTTTGTGAGCGCTTCTGCATCTCTCCTTAGCTCTGACCTGTCTCTTTCCCCCTCAAGGTGCAGCGCCAGATGATCGTTATTCTCGACTTTGGATCCCAGTACTCGGAGCTCATTGCCCGTCGTATTCGCGAAACCCACGTCTATTCGGAAATCCTTTCCTACCGCACCACCGCTGAACACCTGCGGCAAATACGGCCCCAGGGCATCATCCTCTCCGGCGGCCCCAACTCGGTCTATGAGCCGGGCGCTCCTGCTTGTGACCCGGAGATCTGGAACTTAGGGATCCCCATCCTGGGCGTATGCTACGGCATGCAGCTCATGGTGCAGCAGTTGGGGGGCAAGGTGGAGCCAGCCCAGAAGGGGGAATACGGCCGTGCCGCCCTGCACATTTTGGATCCCACCGACCTGCTCACCAACTTGCCGGAAAACAGCATTATGTGGATGAGCCATGGGGATGCGGTGACCGAGTTGCCGCCAGGTTTTCACGCCCTGGCCGCCACGGACAACACCCCCTTTGCCGCCATTGCCAACCCGGCGCGTCGTCTGTACGGAGTGCAATTTCACCCAGAGGTGGCCCACTCGCAGGCGGGTGCCTTTCTCATTCGCAATTTTGTCTACCACATCTGCGGCTGCGAGCCCACCTGGACAACGGAAGCTTTTCTGGAGGAGGCGATTCGGGAAGTCCGGGCCCGTGTGGGCGACAAGAAGGTGTTGCTGGCTCTCTCCGGCGGGGTGGATAGTTCCACTCTGGCTTTTTTGCTGCACAAGGCCATCGGTGACCAGCTCACCTGCGTCTTCATCGATCAGGGGTTTATGCGCAAGGATGAGCCGCAGCGGCTGCTGCGCCTTTTCCAAGAGCAATTTCACATCCCTGTCCACTACGTAGATGGCCAGGAGCGCTTCCTCCAACAGTTGAAGGGAGTTACCGACCCGGAAGAAAAACGCAAGCGCATTGGGGCAGAGTTTATTCGCGTCTTTGAGGAAGAATCCCAGCGGCTGGGCCCCTTCGAGTACTTAGCCCAGGGTACTCTTTACCCCGATGTGATCGAGTCGGCCAACACGAATGTGGATCCGGTGACCGGAGAGCGCATCGCCGTCAAGATCAAAAGCCACCACAATGTCGGCGGCCTGCCGGAAAATCTGCGCTTTAAGCTGGTAGAACCTCTGCGCAAGCTTTTCAAGGATGAGGTGCGGCAACTGGCCCGCTCGCTGGGTTTGCCGGAAGAAATTGTTGGCCGCCATCCTTTCCCAGGGCCGGGCCTGGCCATCCGCATTGTGGGCGAGGTCACTAAGGAGCGTCTGGAAACCCTGCGCGAGGCCGACATGATTGTCCGCCAGGAGATCAACCGCTCCGGCTACTACCCCAAGCTGTGGCAAGCCTTTGCCGTGCTGCTGCCGGAAGTGCGCTCGGTGGGGGTGATGGGGGATAAGCGCACCTATGCTTGCCCAGTGGTGGTACGACTGGTTACCAGCGAAGACGGCATGACGGCGGATTGGGCCAGGGTGCCCTACGACCTCTTGGCCACCATCTCCAACCGCATCGTCAACGAGGTGCCGGGCATTAACCGCGTCGTTTATGACATCACTTCCAAGCCACCCGGCACCATCGAGTGGGAGTGATGCGGGTCAGGCGGGATCCCTTGCCTCTGGCCTCAAGGCCGGCCTGGATCAATCACCTATGGCCTGCTTCTGGCAGGGAATAGGAAGGGCTTGAGCTGAAGGGCTGAGCGGCTTGGACTTCCATGCGAGCCAGGGTTGTGGCCGCGTCGGCCAGTTGTAGGGCCAGGTTGGCACGGCTAATCGGATCCCGGGCATTCCAGAGATCTTGTCCCAAACAAAACACTCGATAGCGAAAAGCTTTGATGGAGTGCGATGGGATCACTTTGACGGTCATGGTTACAACCTTTTTTCCACAGCAATCTGAGCGTTCAGCAGAACCCGCTCGGGCTCAAGGTAAACAAATGTTACCAAAACAACTTCGTCGGCACCCCTAATCACAACTGGGCAGGTGGCTTTTGGCGGCTCCACCTGTTCATGCCGTACCCCCACAGTGTATTCTCCAATCGGCAGGTCATCAAAGCCGGCGTCGGCGTAGATTAACTCGATGGTTTCTTCCGCAATCAGTTGCCCCTCCCGCTCCAGAAAGGCGACAAAAGGGATCCCATCGATGGAAGTGAGGGCGTTGTTGGCCTGGTTGCGGATCATCACAAAAATGTCGGACATGGCTGGGATGCCCTCTCTCAAGGCTCCCCTCGCGAGGCTGGGGGAACGGGGCCCGACGCTTCTAGGCTGCCATCCAGGTCTTAGCCCTGGACGGGTGCAGGGACAAGACAGGCTTCCAACTTTTGCCGCAGCTTGGCCGTATCGAGGTGCTGGCCGATGAGCACCAACTGGTTTTTGGGCTGGCGAGGCCATGCATCGCTACTGAGGGTGTAGCGCCGACCGCTGAGGTGGAAGATATGTCGCTCTGGGCTTTCTTCAAACCACAGGATCCCTTTGGCCCGAAAGACTGCCTCGGGCAACTCATTGAGAAAGTTCTGGAAGGCGTCTAGAGAAAAGGGGCGATCGCTCTCAAAAGCCAGGGAGTTAAAACCATCAACCTCGATGTGGCTGCGGTGCGAGTGGCCATGCTCGTGGCCGTGTTCGTGGTCGTGCTCATGGTTATGCTCATGGTCATGCTCATGGTCATGCTCGTGCCCATGCTCAGTGTCGTGAGCCTCCTCCTGAGGCAGAGAGCTGGACTGAAACAGAT